>NZ_QSTE01000002.1:0-94853 GCF_003438115.1 Collinsella sp. OM08-14AT | reverse complement strand
ATGACCCAATCCGCTGTCAAGGGCCACAATGGCCCAGCCGACCGCTTGCAATCGGTCGGCGGGGCCTGCCGTTAAACCCGTCCCGGTCCGCCCCCGGCATGTCATCGACGCCTTCGGCTCAGTCTCATATCCGCGGATACCGCTCCGGCGGCCCGCAATCCTCTCCTTCGGCGGGGTTCCCCAAGTCTGTCGAGGCGCATGCGGAGGGCTCCGCGCGCACAGCGAAATAGGGGGTATCCCCGAAGGCCGCCCGGCTCGCCGGGGCGGGGGCTATGTCCATTCCGCGCCCTCCCGGCACATCGTGCCGAGGGCCCAGAGCCACCTCACGAGCTCGGCCGCGGTGGCCGCGTTGGCCTTCGCCTGGGGCATGCCGCGGGCGAGCATCTCCTCGCGCCGCCGCAGGAGCCGCTCGGATCCCTTCCTCCCGTGCATCCTTATCTCGAGGGGCACGCCCGTGTCCCTCGGCATGAGCTTCGGCTGGTGCCGCGCCGCGGCGTAGCACCATGAACCCTCAACGGCCAGCTTCCTCACGAGCGCGTTGCCCGCGCCGCTGATGCCTCCGAGCAGCACGGAGTCGCCGCTCGACCTCTGGCTCGGCGCGAGGCCGAAATAGGCCGTGACCTGCCTTCCGGAACGGAACCTCGTGAAGTCGCCGACCTCGGCCGAGAAGGCTGCGGCCAGCGCGAAGGCGCAGCCCTTGATCGACTGGAGGGCGGCCGCCTCCGCGGCGATCGGGCTGGCATCCACGGCCGCCCTGTACTCGGAGAGCAGGTCCGCCCGGGCCTCCGCCGCGGCCTCGACCTCGCTCCTCAGGGCGGCGAGCGTCCGAACCCCGCCGTCGTCCTCCGGCCTGACCTTGTCGAGCCACCTCAGGAAGTCGTAGGTCCAGTACTTCCTCGGGTTGCCGGCGGGCGTGGTGCCGCCGTAGGCGAACCCTCGCTTTGCGAGGAAGGCGAGCAGCCGCTGCTTGGCGGTCGCCAGGCGCGCGGTCGCCCCGTCGTAGGCGCCGGCGAGGTCCCTGATGCCCTCGACCTCGGGGGAGGGGACCCATACGGGGGAGATGTCGTGGGCGAGTATCGCCTTGGCCATCCTGGCGGCGTCGTTCCTGTCGTTCTTGGAGGCCGAGTCGGCGGCCGACCTGGGGATCTTCGAGACCGCGGCGACGACACACTCGACGCCGAGCCCGGCGAGCTCCCTCTGCGGGGCGAAGCCGGGGTAGCCGCTCTCGTAGGCCGCGAGCGACGGCCCGGGGAACCCACCCATCCACCCGGCGATCTCGCCCCAGGGGTTGCCGGGGAACCTCCTCGTCACGGCCTCGCCGGTGTCCGCGTCGAGGGCGCAGACGGTGGTCGACCTCAGGTGGACGTCCATCCCGAACGCGGTAGAATACTTTGGCATGGGAGCCTCCCAACCTCGTTGCGGCGCGGCTGCGCCTATGGCACTTCAACATCATTGTCGCAGCCCCGACCCGCGGTCACGAGCGGGGGCTCCTATCTTTTTAGTGCCCTCGGATTGGGTCATAGTGTCTGTCGTTGCCAAGACATCGGCACTCCCGTTGCTGGCAAGGGGCGGCACTTGGGGACGTTCCTTTTCTGCCGGCACCTGGGGACACTCCTGATGTAGTCGTTGGGGACGTTCTTGATGTAGTCGTTGGGGACGTTCTTAAATGACTACTGAGGATGAGCGTCCAAAAATCCGCGCTCGTTCGATTGGCGCATGTCTACGCAGCGTAGGTTGTCGAGCCTGGCCTTCAAATGGATACTGACTGTCGAACCGGTTCACTCCATTTCTTCAACTTGATTGGACAGCCCATGAACCAGACACGGCAAACCAATGCTTCCCATACTTTTTTGGCAGCGCATGCCATCAAGCGGCTGCGCGAAGAGCGCGGCCTCACCCAGCGCGCCCTGGCGGAAAGCCTTGGCGTGACCGATAAAGCCGTCAGCAAGTGGGAATCCGGCCGCGGCCTTCCTGACATTTCCCTCGTTGAGCCTTTGGCCCAGAGACTCGGCATAAGCGTGGCTGAGCTTTTGGCTGGTGACATTCGGGCTAACGCCAACCGTGCAGGCAATATGCTCAAAGGCGTCTTTTACGTTTGCCCTATCTGCGGAAACGTTGTGCACGCGCTCGGAGAAGGCAGCTTTAGCTGCTGTGGCTCCACGATGTTTCCCCAGGAGGCCGAAGAGCCGGACGCGGACCATGCCTTTTCCATCGAGCGCATCGAGGACGATTGGTACGTCACGCTCGATCATCCCATGACCAAGGATCACTACATTAGCTTTGTGGCATATGCGACTATGGACGGCATCAGCTTTAAGAAGCTCTATCCAGAGCAATCGGTGCAGCCGCGCTTCCATATTACCGGGCGCGGCAGAATATTTCTTTACTGCAACCAACACGGACTCTTTACGTCGCTGACGCCTCGCAAATAACGGCTGTCTATCCGCCCTCCTCATGCGTTCCCAGGGGACCCAAAATGAGCGTGGATAATCTCCCGGTTTTGGCTCGGTGACGGCCTCAAAGTGGGAGATTGTCCACGCTCGTTAGTTAAGCGTCCAAAAATCCACGCTCGTCGCTACTTGAGCCCGGGCAGGCGGGTGTAGGGAAACGATTGCTCCAGGAACTCGGAGCAGCGGGCGTAGTCTTTGGCAAAGTAGCTGCTGTAGAGCGAATCGAGCACGTATTGCACGGCGATGTGGCACGCGAACTGTGTGATGCGGTGCGTCATGCTCTCGTGGTCGCTCACCGTGAGGTAGGCGGCAAAGCCGGGGTGAATACGCGCGCAATGAGGCGTGCCGATGACGATGGCCGGGACATGCCGACTGCTGATGATCGGCAAGATGTCCTTGAGGTTGGGGGCAAGGCCGCTGTAGGAGATAGCGATTGCCACATGGTCGGGGCCCGAGGCAAGCGCCGTGCGCACCTGGGCTTCGGCATTGTCGTGGCACGTCGCACTTTTACCGTCGGAGAGTAGGCGATCGCGGAACATTCCTGCTGGATAGAGGTTGTGCGAGCCCGTGAAAATATCGACCTGTCGGGCGTTCGCGATGAGCTTGGCGGCGTAGTCGAGCTGTGCGGGGTCGAGCAGCTCCTGCGTCTCGGCCAGCGTAGTCTGGTAGAGTCCTTCCATACGCTCCATGACCTGCGCGGGGGTGGACGTAGCATCGAAGGGAAAGTCGATGTCCACGTCGCGACGGTTTCCCGCCTCAGTTGTCAAGCGAATAAGCTCGACCTTGAGATCCTTGAAGCCCTCGAGGCCGAGCTTTTTGCAAAAACGGTGCACGCTCGCAACGGAAACGTTGGTGCGCGCGGCAAATTCCTTAATAGAAAGCCCGCGGATGTCCTCGCCGATGGCAAGGGCCGCAATGCCGGGTTGTTGCTCGGTGGGGGTGAGGCCCTGCGCCTCGGTAATCTTGCGTTTGATATCCATGCGAACTCCCACACTTGCCAAACCTGGCAAAAAGGAACGGGTTTATTTTGGCACGTTTCGGTCGGTATCAGGAAGTGTCAGGGACGGGGCGGCGGCGGTCCGTGGGCGCGAAAAGAAGTGTCGGGTTTGGCGCGCCCGCTTCTGCCCGTTCCGTGCGCAGACGATACTCGGCTTATCGAGGGTTAATCGACAATATGAGAACCACTGGGGAAAAGGTTTTGGGAAGGGCTTGAAAGGGCTTGCGATTCGAGCCCTCGCCTTAGTATTTTGGCCATTTGGCACTATAATCACCATAGGCATGCGCATAACGTTGCGCTGAATCAAGAGGAGAAAACGTATGGGTCTGTTTGACATGTTCAAGAAGAAGGCTGAGCCCGCGGCTGCCGCTGCTCCGGCCTCCATCTCTGCTTCTGCCGGCGCCGACGTGCTGTGCTCGCCCGTCAAGGGCAAGGTCATCAAGATGGCCGACGTGCCCGATCCCGTCTTTGGTGGCGAGGTTCTGGGCAAGGGCTGCGCCGTGTGGCCCGAGGACGATCTGGTCTACGCTCCCTGCGACGGCAAGGTGACCGTCACCATGGGTCACGCCGTGGGCCTGCAGTCCGATAGCGGCATCGAGGTTCTGGTGCACGTTGGCGTCGATACCGTCAACATGAACGGCGACGGCTTCGAGGGCTTCGTCAAGGCCGACGATGTCGTTAAGGCTGGCCAGCCAATGCTCAAGATCGACCGCGCCAAGATCGCCGCTGCCGGCTACAAGGACTGCGTCGTCGTGGCTGTGTCCAACACCGCCGAGTTCGCCGACGTCGAGCTCGCCGTCGAGGCTGACTCCGCTGTCTCCGCTGGCGATGCCATCGTCAAGGTCGTCCGCAAGTAGTCTGCGGCAACATAAGGGTGTTTTGGGGTGGTCGGGTTATCCGGCCGCCCTTTTTTATTGCAATGCGGCGGAACGTTTTATTGCGCGTTGGGCGGACCGGTAAACCGTTCGGACGTTAAATCGAGCCGACTGCGCCTTTGCTTTGCCGGGGGTGTTCGTTATCGGCTAGTATGGCCTTATTGTTACGACGCGCACCGCGTCGGGAAGCGCGGTGCCGCTTGTTGGGAGGAATGTCATGAAGAAGAAGCTGCTGCTTGCGCCCCTGATGGCTGTTCTGGTCGCGTGCGTGGTTGTGCTTTCCGGCTGCGGAGGTCCTTCGGTTGAGGAGCTCATCACCGAGGATCTTACGACGCAGTTTGACGAGGTCAAGAACGGCGGCGACGACTTCCTCGCCGGCCTGGAAGAGGCCTCGGGCGACGAGTTCGAGCAGCTGGGCATCGATCCCAAGGAGTACGCCAAGAGCTATCTCGAGGGTTTTGACTACAAGATCGGCGATGTGACGGTCGACGAGGA
The DNA here is from genome assembly GCF_003438115.1 of Collinsella sp. OM08-14AT. NCBI lineage: Bacteria > Bacillati > Actinomycetota > Coriobacteriia > Coriobacteriales > Coriobacteriaceae > Collinsella > Collinsella sp. OM08-14AT. The sequence continues at coordinate 90,036 of NZ_QSTE01000002.1, read as the reverse complement.
CAAGGGCACCGCGACTGCCGATGTCACCATTACCTGCAAGTCCATGAACAAGATCGTTGAAGATTTCGCCACCCAGTATCAGGAGAAGATCGCGGCGCTCGATACGATGCCTTCCGAGGACGACCTGTACAAGATGGCCGGCCAGGTCATGGTCGACGTGACCAAGGCCGCTAAGACCAAGGACACCAAGGTTACCTTCAAGTACACCGCCAATGACGATGGCGAGTGGTATGCTGACGATTCCGCAACCACCGAGATGATGAATGCAATGATGAACTAGGGGAGTTACGCGGTAGTTCGTTGCGGCGTTTTACCAAACGCCGCAACTGCTCGACGCTGCAAACGCCCCTAAGCGGCAATCTGACGTTCAATTTCAAGGGCGCGACCAGAAGGTCAGCGCCCTTTCATTTCACGTCACCTTGCTCGCTTAGGGGCGTTTTCGCTGTCCGTCCTCTACCTGCGACGTTGCCATTGTTTGACCAGTCGTTTAAGAACGTCCCCAACGACTACTTTCCGCGCAACGGCATTGCGGCGGCTGGGTTGGGCAGCGCTGGCGTTACTCGCCCAGGATCAGCGCCGCGAGCTCTTCCTGCGTGTCAACCACGTAGTCGGCACCGGCTGCTTCGAGCTCTGCGCGGCCTCGGAAGCCCCAGCTGACGCCCGCACTCTTAAGGCCGGCGTTGTGGCCGGTCAGGATATCGACATTGGAATCGCCCACATAGAGCGTGGTTGCCGGATCGGCACCCAGCTCTTCCATCACATGCAGCGTGACGGGTGCTTCGGGCTTGGGCGGAAACGCATCGACACGGCCCTGCACCAGCGCAAAGCGCTCGGAACCAAAGTATTTCTCGATAAGCGAAGCCGCCGAGACGTGGTCCTTGTTAGTGAGTACGGCAAGCTGCACACCCGCGGCGCGCAAGCGGTCGAGCATCTCGATCGTGCCGGCATAGGGGGCGGTGTGGTCCTCCTTGTGCTCGCCGTAGTAAGCCCTAAACTCGGCAAGCGTCTGCTCAAACATACGGCCGTCGCCCGCATACTCGGCGGGCATAAAGCGCTCAACCAGCTTGAGCATGCCGTTTCCCACCTTGTAGCGGTACTCGTCGACGGCAAACGTAGGCCAGCCGTGCGTCTCGCAGGTATGGTTGCCGGCGGCCGCCAGGTCCTCGAGCGTGTTGAGGATGGTGCCGTCTAAATCAAAAATCACATGGGAAAAAGCTGCTGCCATGAAAGCTCCCGTCATTGGGTTTAAAACGCACCTCATAATACTGGGCTTACGTGTCTGGCGTGGCTGGAATCTGAACATCTCCAGGGATATCAAGCCGCATCGCGCCGACCGTGCGGTTCCGCCCTAGCAAATTCTCGGAAGCTGTTCTCCTACGAGCATGTCGAGGATGCGGGTCGATCCCCAGCCGGTGCGTACGCGCACGGCGGGACGGGTGTCCTCGGCAAGCGGCAGCACGCGACCGATAATCGCGGCGTTTTCGCCGTAGCGCGCGGCGCGCATGGCTGCCAGCGCGGCATCGGCCTGCTCGGCCGGCACCACGGCAACCATCTTGCCCTCGTTTGCCACCTGCAGCACATCGTAGCCGAGCATCTCGCAGGCGGCCTGCACGTCGGGGCGCACGGGCACAGCATCCTCGTCGATCTCCATGGCAACGCCGCTGGCCTGGGCAAACTCGTTGAGCGTGGATGCCAGGCCGCCGCGCGTGGGGTCGCGGAAGCAGCGGGTGTCGGGGGCGGCGGCGAGCACGTCGGCAACCAGATGATTGAGCGGTGCGGCGTCGCTTTCGATGTTGCTCGAAAACGCCAAGCCCTCGCGCTGGCTCATGATGGCGATGCCGTGGTCGCCTAGCGTACCCGACACCAGGATGACATCGCCGGGCCGACAGTTTGCACCGCTGAGCGCTACGCCCGCGGGCACTTCGCCCACGCCGGCGGTATTGATGTAGACGCCGTCGGCACCTCCACGCTCGACCACCTTGGTGTCGCCGGTGATTATGGACACGCCCGCCTCGCGCGCTGTTTCGGCCATGGTTTGCACAATCTGGCGCAGCTTGTCCATGGGATAGCCCTCTTCGAGGATAAAGCCGCATGAGAGGTAGCGCACGTTGGCGCCCGAGGTCGCGACGTCGTTGACGGTTCCACATACGGCGAGGCGGCCGATATTGCCGCCGGGGAAGAACTGCGGCGTTACCACAAAGCTGTCGGTCGACATGGCGATTCGCCCGCTTGCGGGCAGCGCGGCGACGCCGGCATCGTTGCCCGCGAGCAGCTCGGGCGACCCAAAGGCATCCAGAAAGACCTCATCGATAATGCGCTTCATCATCTGGCCGCCGGAGCCGTGGCCCAGCAGGACAGTGCTATCGGTGGCATTACGGGACATATCGAAAACTCCAATCGTGGGTGGTGCCGGTACGCGGGAGCGTCCGGGCTAGTCGCGGTATCTAAAGTACGCCGCGCAGCTGCCTTCGGAGCTCACCATGCAGGGGCCGACGGGGTGTTCGGGCGTGCAAGCGCGGCCAAACAGAGGACAGTCGCTCGGCGTGATGGCTCCGCGCAGCACGTCGCCGCAGCGGCAGCCGCGTGGCTCGACCGTCGGTTCAATGGGTACGTCAAAGCGGGCGCCGGCATCAAAGCGCACGAATTCGGGTCGGATGGAAAGACCCGAAGCCGCAATCGGTCCCAGTCCGCGCCACGTGGTGTCGCACGGCTCAAACACCTGCTCGACCAGCTGGCGCGCTACGGGATTGCCGTCTGCATTGACGCCACGGCGGTAGGCGTTGTCGATTGCGGGCCTGTGCTCGACAACCATCTGGACCAGCATGCAGATGCCCTGCAAGATATCGACCGGCTCAAACCCGGTGACTACACCGGGGGTCTCGAACTCATCGACCAAAAACCTAAAGGGTGCCAGGCCCGTGATGGTAGCGACGTGACCAGGCAGGATAAAGCCGTCGATGGTCGTTTCGGGGTCGTTGGAGATCGCACGCAGAGCCGGCGGCGTGGTCTTGTGAGCACAGTAGACCGAGAAGTTCTGGAGCTCGCGCGCGTCGGCCTCTAGGATGGCGGCGGCAATGGTGGGCGTTGTGGTCTCAAAGCCGACGCCCATAAAGATAACCGGGCGTTCGGGATTTTGCTCAGCAATGTCGAGTGCGTCGAGCGGAGAGTAGACGATGCGGATGTCGCGTCCCGCCGCCTTTTGCGCGGCAAGCGAGGTGGACGATCCTGGCACGCGCATCATGTCGCCAAAGGTGGTGATGATGGCGCCGTCCATCTTGGCGAGCGCGATTGCATGGTCGATATCGCGGTTGGCGGTAACGCAGACGGGGCAACCCGGACCGCTCAGCAGTTTGAGCCCGGCAGGCATAATGGAGCGAAAGCCATAGCGCCCGATGTTCACGGTATGCGTGCCGCAGACTTCCATAAGGTTGATGCTGCGGCTGCCGACAAGCGCATGAATACGATCGATGAGCTCGCGAGCCAGCCTGGGGTCGCGAAATGCCGAAAAGTCGATACCGGAACGCGCCGGCTGTCCGGCCGCCACTAGTATGCCTCGGCCGGATTGCTGGCCAGTTGGTCTTCTTCGGCCAGTTCGGTCATGGCGTTAACGAGCTCGAGCGTTTCTTGCGCTTCCTGCTCGTCGACGATCTGGATGCCAAAGCCGGCGTGTACGAGAATATAGTCGCCAACCTGCGCCGTCGGTACGAGACGCAGCGAAATGGGGCGCTCGATGCCCATCATGTCGACGGTCGCCTTAAGGTCGTCGTCGCGTTTGACCACTTTACCGGGAACGGCAAGGCACATAATGTTCCCCTTTTATACGTTTTGCGCTGGATAGGCGCCTAATTACCCATCAGTTGATGGTAGCGCTCGCGGAAGTCACGAGCAAACGCGTTACACCTGTGAGACGGCGGCGCGCAGGCTGGCAAAACAGCCTATCGCAACGCCGTCTGCGCGAGGCGAGCGCGAGCGATGGCGGCCTGACCGTAGGCGATGCAGCCGTCGTTGGCGGGTACAGCGTGGGGGACCAAGACGGCAAGACCGGCGTCTTTGAGTTCGTGGGTAAGGAGCTGAAGCAAAAGCCGGTTCATGAACACACCGCCCGAGAGCGCGACGGTGTCGAGGTCTTCACGGACGCAGATCTCGCTTGCGATGCGGGCCGACGCGCGTGCGATGGTGACATGGAAGTCGAGCGCGAGCTTGCCGGCGGGCACGCCGGTCCTGATTCCATCCAAAAGCGCCTCAAAAAGCGGTCTGGAGTTCAGAACATGGAAGTCGTCCGGACGGGATGATTCGGTTACGGAAAAGCTGGCCATATTGCCGGTGGGGCAGGCACTTTCACTGCTGAACGCGCGCCAGGCGGCGGCTTCGAGTTCTATGGCAGGCTCGCCCTCGTAGGTTGCCTTGTCGCAGATGCCCAGAATTGCTGCCGCGGCATCAAAGAGACGCCCCATGCTGCTGGTGCGCGGGCTGTTGATGCCGTGCTCGATCATGGTGGCTGTCACGCTGCGCGTTTGCTCGTCGAGGCTGCCCAAAAGCCGAGCGGCGCCTGGGTGCTCGAGCAGACCGAGCTCACTGAGCAGGGCAAAGGCGTTGCGGCGGGCGTCGCGCACGGAGGCCGCCCCGCCGGGGAGCGCCCAGGTGAGTAAATGCGCGGCGCGCTCAAAGCCGCCAAGGCCGGCAACAAGAAACTCGCCGCCCCAAATGGTCCCATCGGTGCCGGCGCCGGTGCCGTCAAAGGCGATGCCAAGGACACGCGCGTCGGTTGTAAGCTGGCCCGCGGCGATGGCCTCGGCCATTACGCTCGCGATATGCGCATGATGGTGCTGCACCTCGACGAGCGGCAGATTGTGCTCCCGTGCCTGCTCGCGCGCCCACTGGCTCGATAGATAGCTGGGGTGCAAATCGCAGGCCAAGGCGGCGGGCGCCAAGTCAAAGAGATCTTCCAAGCGCGTGCGCGCGGCGTTCCAGGCATCGAAGGTCTCGCCGTTTTCAACATCGCCGATATGCTGCGACACAAAACAGGTTGCCTCGCCGTTCGTCCCTTCACGCGTGAGCGCAATCGTGGCCTTTTGTTGTGGCCCGCAGGCGAGCACGCAGGACGGAGCGCCGTCGAGCGCCGGCAACGGCAACGGCTGGGGTGCATATCCGCGAGCGCGGCGCACGGGCATAACGGCGCCGTCGACCACGCGCACTACAGAGTCGTCGTAGCGCGAGAGGATCGCGCGGTCGTTGCCGAGCAACGCATCGGCGATGCCGGCGGCAACGAGGTGTTCCCAGGCAAGATCGTCGTCGGTTTCTATGGGTTCTTCGCTCAGGTTTCCGCTGGTCATGACGAGCGCGTGCATACCGCAGGCTTCTGCCGCGGCAAGCAACAGATGTTGAAGCGGCGTATAGGGGAGCATGATGCCGAGCTCTGGAAGGTCGTGCGCGACGGACGGCGCGAGCGCGAGGGCGTCGGGGGAGCCGCCGCTCTCGCAAGCAGCACGTCGGCGCAGCAGCACAATGGGGCGAATGCTGCCGGCCAGCAAGCCGCGCTCAACGTCGCTGACATGGCATAGGCGTTCAACGTCGGCAAGGTCGCGCATCATGACGGCAAGTGGTTTGTTGCTGCGGCGTTTGCGACGGCGCAGCTCGGCCACCGCCTGCTCGCTGGCGGCGTCACAGGCTAGATGAAATCCGCCCAGGCCCTTGATGGCGACGATGCCACCGCTGGCCAGCAGCTCAACGCAGCGCTCGATAATGGCGTCGCTGGCCTCGCGTGTGGTGCCGACTGCCGGTGTCGCGGACGAATTCCCGCACGCATCGCCGTTCACAGCCTCGCGCCACGTAATATGCGGCCCGCAATCAAAGCAGGCATCGGGTTGCGCGTGAAAACGCCGGTCGAGTGGGTCGGCATACTCCGCGGCACACTTGGGACACATGGGAAAACAATCCATCGACGTGGCCGCTCGGTCATAAGGCAACGATCGGATGATGGTAAAGCGTTGGCCGCAGTTAGTGCAGTTGATAAAGGGGTAGTGATAGCGTCGGTCGGCGGGATCGAACAACTCGCGCAGACAATCGTCACAGGTAGCGATATCGGGCGAGACGAGCGTCGTGTGCGCGGTCTGGTCCTGCGATGCCACAATGCGAAAGCCCTGCTCATCGGCAGCACTCCAACCGCCAGGCCCCAAGTCCACAACCTCGACATGCTCTACGCGAGCCGCCGCGGGCGCATGCTCAGAAAGCGCGGCAACAAAAGCATCGAGCGCATCGGCCGGAGCGTGCGCCTCGATATGTACGCCGTCGCCCGCATTGAGCACCCATCCGCAAATGCCATGCGCCATGGCCTCGCGATACACAAATGGTCGCATGCCAACGCCCTGCACAATGCCCGTCACATGAATATGCACATGCCGCATGCGACACTCCTCATCAAAACCGACCAAAAAGGGACAAGTTTATTTTGGTAGGTAAAACGCTAAACCTGCCAAAACAAACCTGTCCCTTTTTGGTAGGTGCGCTACAGCCCCAGGCTCTGCTTGGTGGCGGCGCACGTGAGCTCGCCGTGCTTAACGCCGCGCAGGCCCAGCAGGCGATCGGCTAGTTCGTAGACGCGCTCGCCGCGACCCTTGAGTGCCAGGATCTCCAGACAGTTGTGGTGATCCAGATGCACGTGCATGGTCGATACGATCTCGCCGGTGTAGTCGTGCTGCACTTCGTCCAGACGGCGCGTCAGGTCGCCGGTATGGTGGTCGTAGATCATGGTGAGCGACCCGATAACATGCTCGTCGGGCGTGCGCATCTGCTCCTTGGCGATCGAGGCGCGAATCAGGTCGCGCACGGCCTCGGAGCGGTTGGCCACGTCGCCGCGGCGCGCGATCTGTTCGTCAAAACGGCGCAGCAGGTCATCCGGTGCGGTAACCGAAAAACGGACCAGCTCGGAGCCGGAGCCACTACAGTGGCAGCCCGCGTCACCGTCCGCCCCGTGCGGATGCTCGTGCTCGTACCCGCAGCCGTGCTCGTGTTCGGCCACCTTACACCAGCTTCACGGAGCCGACGGAGTTGTGGTCGGCCTCGATGGCTTCCTCGTAGCCCTCGAGCGCGTCATGCGCCTCGTGCAACGCGGCCATGGCGGCCTCGAGCTTGGCGCCGATGCGCTCCATGTCAAAATTCTCGGTCGCATGCAGCAACTGATGGCTCCATTCGTGAGCGAGCTCGATGGTGTCGTCGACCTGTTTGACGCTCATGGCAAGCTGGCTCATGTTCATTCCAACATCATGCATGGGAAATCTCCTTTTGTATGGGGCAGTTCAGTGGTTCAGATTTTACTACGCCCGCTTTGCGCGCAGCTGCATAAGAAAACGGGTGCGAGCCTGTGCGACCCGCACCCGTTCACTGGGGGCTGTTTGTAACTACCATACTATCCGTGGTCGCATGCCTTGCGTTTGGCACTCCGGTGAGCGGTGCGAAACCGCTCATGGACGGCAGACAAGTAACAAGCGTATTACAGATGTTTCTCCAGCAGTGCCTGAAGTCTTGCCTTGGGTAAGGCGCCAACCGAGCGGTCGACCTCCTCGCCGTTCTTAAAGACGATCAGCGTGGGGATGCTCATGACGCCAAACTTCATGGCCAGGTCCTGGTTGTCGTCGACGTTGCACTTGGCCACAGCCAACTTGCCGGCCAGCTCGTCGGCAACCTCGTCTACGATGGGCGAGAGCGAGCGGCAGGGGCCGCACCACGGGGCCCAAAAATCAACCAGTACGGGCAGGCTATCGTTGACGACAGCGCCGAAGTTCTCGGGGGTAATCTGCTTAATGTCAGCCATGGTGACCTCCATAATACGACGCGGCTCGGCCGCGTAAAACTCAGTACGACCGTGCTTATACCCAGCGGCCCGCAAAGCAACCACTCGCGGGCGGCTCTTTTATATAATGGTGGGCACGCAAACGATTGGAGAGCGCATGCCCACGTCACAAAGCCAGAAAAAAGAAGCCATCGCTCAGGCGACCGAGCAGGAGCTCGCGTCGCTTGCAGATCGCGGTGTGCGTATCGCGGGCAACGCGTGCTCGCCGATTGTGCTGGTCAAAGGCGATTTGGATGAAGCCGAGTGCTCGGGCGGCGAGCTGGCCGCCGGCGCGGATGGCGCCGCGTTGCGCAAGGCGCTCGGTGCCATCGGATATGCCCCCGAGGATTTTTGTGTGCTGGCAAGCGTCGCCGGCGCGGGCGACGGAGCGGTCGCGGCGGGCGAGGCCCTGACGTGCGACCTGTTCCGCGAGGCGCTGGAGACCTTGGACCCCGAGGCGGTGCTGCTGCTGGACAACAGTGCGGCCGATGTCATGCGCGAGACCTATGCCGATATGCTTGTGGCAATTGATGACTTTGACACCGCCATGCTCAAGCCCGGCCTGGTCGCCCATGTGCAGGGGCGCCGCGTGCTGGCGCTCGACGGTTTTGAGGCGGCGCTCACCGACAAGGCCGCCAAGCAGCGCATGTGGGCCTACATTAAGCAGCTGACCCCGGCGGCTGCACCGCTGTAGCGAGGTTGGCGGCAGCCCCTACATCACGGCGCGCAGCTCAAACCGGTCGCCGTTAATGCGGAACTGGCAGTTGCCGTTCATGCGCTCGACGGCAAGCATAATGCTCTTGGTGCCAAAGCCGTGCCCAGTGTGCTGAGTCACGGGCATGCCGTCGACCATGTGCGGCGCACGGCCAAACGTGTTGGAAACCAGCAATAGAAGCTGACCGTCTTCGTAGCGAAGGTCCAGGTCGACAAACCGCTTGCCTTCGGGGGCGGCGCTCGCCGCGGCGATGGCATTGTCCAGGGCGTTCGATACCACACTGAATAGATCGACATCGCCCACGTGGACGGTTTCGGGCACGGCGGCGTGCAGGTCGGCGGTGATGCCGTGCGCGTTGATGTCCGCGGAAAGCGACGAGAGCGCAATGTTGACCGTTTCGTTGGCGCAGTAGCGGCGCACGGCGGTGCGGTCGTTGGTCTCGCAGAGCGCGTCGATGCGCTCGAGTGCCTCATCGGTGTGACCCTCTTCGATCAGGGCCGCTAGACCGCGCAGGTAGTGGCGCATGTCGTGACGGAGAACCGAGAGCTCGCGTCCGGACTGGCGCCAGGCTTCGAGCTCTTTGATGGCCGCGCTGTCGCGGGTCGCGAGCATCCAGCGCTCGCGCTCGGCGATTTCCTTTGCCTCGTATTCGCGAAGGTAGACGGCAAGAAACATAAGGTAGAACGCGCAGAGGGCGAACGCCAAAAACTCAACGGTTACTACCGAGCCCGAGTGGAAGAGCGTGGTATAGACGTTGGTGGCGTAGTCGAAGATGTAGTAGACGAGCGGCAGGATGAGCAGAATCTCCAACTCGGTGGGGCTTTTGGCCGCCAGGCGCGGACCGATGTCTCTGGCCCAATGCAGCAAGATCGCAAAGACGCCGAGCGTCGTGATGATGCGCGCCGCGTAATATGCGATTTGCGAATCGGTGGCAGCGAATGCGGCGATGCCCATCCAGTTGCTAAACTGGCAGCTCAGGTAGGCACTGGTAACGCCCAGGATGGCGAGCAGCGGACTCAGGCGATAGCGAACGCACAGGTAGACGACAAGCGGCAGATGCACGACGAGTGGATAGGCCTGTCGGGCGAAAAGCTCGCCGCCGACGGCATTGGCGAGGCCGAATGCGCATCCGGTTACGGCGCCGACCCCAACCAGCTTCCACCGTATGCCGAAAACACCCGGACGATGCCGTGCAGATCGCTTCGCTCTGCTATAGTCTCCCAAATTCACGTTTTCTATTGGGATGGTGGTTAATATGGGCGACATACTCGAATCGTTCCTGCGCGTGGCGATGGTGGTGTTCATCGTCGGTCCGCTCACTGCATGGGTCGCCCGTCGCGGCGCGCGCGAGCGCAGTGAGGCGACGGACAGCCTCGATCGCTTCACGGTGCGCATGCCCGCTGCCATTCGCACGATCATCGCCTGCTGCGCCGTCGCGTTCGAACTGCTCATGCTGGGTGTCTACGTCTGGCAGGGCGTCTCGTTGGGCGAGTGGGACCACGAACTTGTGTGGTTCGGTCACGCCATGGCGCTCGCGGGCATGGCCATCTGGGCCCTGCTGAGCATCCCGCGCATCGACGTGGACGGTGAGCGAATTCTCTCGCGTAACGCCTTCGGCATCCGCAAGGAGACGACGTTTGGCAACATCACCCGTGCAACGCTTCACACGCAGATGATGAGGATCGACCTGTTCGAGGGCGACCGGAAGTTCTGCTCGATAAGCCTCGAGGGGGTGTGCTCGCTCAACCTCCTCGCCCGTCTGGAGGAAGAGGGCATCGAGGTCTCGGACGCTGTTGACGGCCCGATGACCAAGGCGGGTCTGTGTTGGTCTGCCATCAAGCCGTTGACGATTGTTTTCAACGGTATGGCGCTCGTCTTCTCGCTCGTGATCGCCTTCATGGCTGTTTTCACCGACGCCGGTGCTCGTCTGCTCCTGCTCGTCCCATGCCTCTTCCTGTTCATAGGGGGACTCCTGCCTCTGCTCATGCTCAGCATGCCCGCCCGTGGTATCTACGAGATCGGCAGACAGGAGCGCGAACTCGGTTTCTCCTTCGCCGAGGAGATGGCGAGCCGAGGTGCCACGGGCACCTCGCTTGTCGACGACGATTGGTTCATCGAGATCAGCAACGCCCGCGTCGTGGCGTTCCGCCGCGATTATCTCAAGAAGGTCACGGCGCACGAGGATAGCGAGAGCGGCGACCGTTGCACGGTGACCACGAAAGGCGGTCGCAAAATCAAGGTGTACGCAGCGGGCAGCACGCTCGAGGACCTGCGCTCGTGGTTCAAACAGGGTGCCAAGGCCAGAAGCACGCTCGACCGTGCAGAGGACGTGCTCGAGACGACGTCTGATTGGGTTGTCTGACCTGTATCGTCTTTTCGGACACGCATGCTAGAGGCCCAATCCTTTAGAATGCATTCATCGACGACCGAGAGGACGGTATGCTATGTCCAACCCAGCCGCCAAGTACACCGACGAGTTCAGGCGCGAGACCGCCGACTACATCATCTCGACGGGCAGGCCGATAACGGAATGCTGCGCAGAACTGGGCCTGAATTCCAAGACCGTGAACAAGTGGGTGCAGAGCCGCCGGCGCGAGCTTGCCGGCGGGCCCGACCCCAAGGCCGAGGACCGCGAGCTTCGCGAGGCGAAAAGGCGCATACGCGAGCTCGAGATGGAGAACGCCTTCTTGAAAAAAGCCGCGGCCTTCTTCGCCAAAAGCCAGGCGTAGCCGCATGCTACCGGATGATGTTGGCGGAGAAGGCCGAATTCCCGGTGAAAATGATGGCCCGCGTGCTCGGCGTGAGCCGATCGGGCTTCTACTCGTGGCTCTCCAACGGCTGCCCGCGAGAAGACTGGTCGGCCGAGCGCGAGGCGGTCCGGCGCGTGTGGCTGGAGTCGGACCGCAGGTTCGGCTTCCGGTTCGTGAAATGCTTCCTGCCCGGCGAGTTCTCCGGATTGACCCTGTACAGGGTGCGCAAGCTGATGCGCGAGCTGGGAATACGCGGCTGCACGCCCAACGCCAGGAAGCGCACCACCATCCCCGACCCGAAGGCCAGGCCCCGGCCCGACCTGGTGCGCCGCGACTTCACCAGTCCCGTTCCAACCTGCAAGCTCGTGGGCGACATCACCTACCTGCGCACCGGCGAGGGATGGCTGTACCTGTCGACGGTCATCGACCTCAACACCCGCATGGTGGTGGGCTGGTCGCTCTCCGAGCGCATGACCGCCGACATCGTGGTTTCGGCGCTGGCGTCGGCCAAATCGCGCGGCTACGTGGCCGGCAACGCGATATTCCACGCCGACCGCGGCGCCCAGTACACCAGCAGGCTTCTGGCCGAATGGGCGCGCGACAACGACGTGCGGCTGTCCTGCAGCCGCGCCGGCAACTGCCACGACAACGCGGTGGCCGAGTCGTTCCTCGCCACGCTGAAGAACGAGATGTACTACAGGCGCAGCTTCCCGACCAGGGATTCCGCCAAGCACGCGGTGGTCGAGTTCATCGAGGCGTACTACAACCGCCGAAGGCCCCGCTCGACGATCGGCTACAAGGTGCCGGCCGAGGCCATGGCGGCCTTCTTCGAGAGAACCGAGCCCAAGCTCGAGGCCATGCCTATGGCCGCTTGATTTCTCGAGCATGCGTGTCCGAAATCTTGACACAGGTCAGAAGGCCTCGATGCCAGCGCTGCGCCGATATGGGGCAGCGGCCCCCCGTTGGCCGCCATGGCCCTGACTTCCGAGCGTATGCTGGCGCCGCTCGTCTTAAGACGTTGACCTCCATCCGGAGCCTGCGGTTCTCGCGCTCGGGCTCCAGGATCCGGTTCTACTCGGGCGTGCGGTTGTCGGCGGCGCGCGGCGAGCCGGTCTCGTTTATCGACTTGACCCGCCTCTCCACGGTGCTCTTGTCGAGGTCGCACTCGTCCATGGCCTCGCGCCTGGGCTTTCCGGCGTTGTGGAGATCGACTATCTTCCTCTTGAACTCGTCGGTGAAATGCCTCGGTCTGGGGCCGGTCGAGGCCGAGCCCCCGGTCCGGCTGGGGTAGCATGTCGCTGCGGACCATTGTCTTTCCTCTCGTTGAATATCTAGGCGCTGACGATTCTAGGCGATGGCCCTCTCTTGCTTCTTACACCTCGATTGTGCTCGCTACCCCCCAGCGGGCCCGGATCGAGCGATTCGGGCCCGCTTTTGGGGCCTGCCGGAAACCCGGTGGTCAAAAAGGGCCAAATATGAGTACTGTTACCAGTTTGGTGGCAGCCAAATGGCCTCAAAAATCGGTGCCAGAGGCCAAAAGTGCATCGATTTTCGTTCTTCAGAGTCGCGATCGGGCTCCAAACAAGGCGATTTTGCTGCTCTGGACCGGAAAATCGATGCTACTAATTTGGTGACAGTACTCATATTTGGCCCTTTTTGACCACTGCCCCTTGGTCCAGGACAAAACGGGCTGCCCGAATCATGGGGCGGGTCCATTTTCGGCTGTCCTCAGCTTGCCAGTTCGAAAATGGACCTGCCGCATGATTGAATCTTTATTTCAACTTTACACCTAGGTTTACAGCTGTCTTGTCAGCTGTAAACCTAGGTGTCATACTAAAGCCCCAAGATTCGCCAAAAGAGAGGGGCCTTGATGGCACAGAGCGCGAACATGGATGCGTCGGAGCTTGCACGCGATATCGCGGCCGGCCTAGCATCGGCAACGACGGCAACGGAGCGCGCGGCACTGGTGCCCGCAGAGCTCGTCGAGGCCATTCAGCAACTTAAAACCCAACGCGACGCGGTGATCCTGGCGCACTATTACGTGGCGCCCGAGGTTCAGGCTGTGGCCGATTACGTCGGCGACAGCTTCTACCTGGCAAAGCTTGCCAAGAGCCTGCCGCAGCAGACCATCGTGCTGTGCGGCGTGGAGTTTATGGGCGAGAGCGCCAAGCTGCTCAATCCCACCAAGACCGTGCTGCTGCCCGAGCCGGGCGCGGACTGTCCCATGGCGCACATGGTCAAGCGCGAGACGGTCGATGCGGCGCGCGCCGAGTACGGCGACGACATGGCCGTGGTCTGCTACGTCAACTCCACGGTCGAGATCAAGAGCTGGAGTGACGTGTGCGTTACCAGCTCAAACGCCGTCAAGATCGTCTCCGAGCTGCCGCAGCAGCACATCTTGTTCATTCCCGACCAGAACCTGGGCCGCTTCGTAGCCGAGCAGGTGCCCCAAAAGCACGTCATCCTCAACAACGGCTACTGCCCGCGCCATCACATCATCACCGTCGAGCAGATCGTTGACGCGACGGAGGCCCACCCCGACGCGCTCGTGCTGGCGCATCCTGAGTGCAAGGCTGACGTCCTGGCTGAGGCCGACTACATCGGCTCCACCGCCGGCATCATCAAGTATGCCGAGGAGTCCGACGCGAGCGAGTTCATTATCGTGACGGTCCGCGGTGTGCTCTACGAGCTCGAGCGCCGCTGCCAGGGCACCGGTAAGAAGTTCTACTTCCCCGCGGTGCAGCCCAACTGCGTCAACATGGATCTCATCACGCTCGAAAAGCTCGTGCGCTGCCTGGAGACGGGTGAGGGCGAGGTGCAGATCGGCGTGTCGGACGAGGCTGCCGACCAGGCCAAACTTACGCTCGACCGCATGCTCGAGTACGCAGCACGCTAGAACAATGTGGCATGAGGGACGGTTTCTTATGTCACATTCAAGGGAGAGGATTCCTGTGGAAACCAAGCAATACCCCGATATGGAGTGCGACGTCGTCATTGCCGGCTGCGGCGTAGCGGGCCTGTACGCGGCGCTCAACCTGCCGACGAGCACGCGCGTGATCATGCTCTCCAAGGGCGCGGTCGACGAGTGCGATTCGATGCTCGCGCAGGGCGGCATCTGCGTGCTGCCCGAGGGCTCGGACTACGATGCCTTCTTTGAGGACACCATGCACGCCGGCCATTACGAGAACCGCCGCGAGAGCGTCGACATCATGATCCGCTCGAGCCGCTCGGTCATCAACGACCTGCTAGCGATGGGCGTGGATTTTGAGCGCAAGGCCGATGGCGGCCTCGACTTTACCCGCGAGGGCGCGCACAGCCGTCCGCGCATTGCCTTCCATGCCGACATTACGGGCAAGGAGATTACGACCAAGCTGCTTCAGGCCGTCCGCAAGCTGGATAACGTGCAGATTCTCGAACACGTTGCCATGACCGACATCCTGACGGCAGAGCGCGATGGGGCCACGGTGTGCACTGGTGTCGTCGCTGTTGCCGTGGACGAGGACGATTCAGCTCGCCCCGCCGACGAGCTGGCAAATGCCGCTGAGGGCGTGCATGTCGGTAAGCCGTTTAAGATCCATGCCCGCCATACGCTGTGGGCGACGGGCGGCATCGGTGGCGTATACGACCATTCGACCAACTACCCGCAGCTCACGGGCGACGCCTGCTACATCGCGCAGGAGCACGGCATTAAGATGGAGCACCTGGACTACGTGCAGATCCATCCCACGGGCCTGTTCTCGCCGCAGCCAGGCCGTACGTTCCTGATCAGCGAGAGCTGCCGCGGTGAGGGCGCGATTCTGCTCAATGCCGCCGGCGAGCGTTTTACCGACGAGTTGCAGCCGCGCGACGTTGTCGCTGCCGCCATCCGCGAGCAGATGAAGCAGGACGGCACCGAGCACGAGTGGCTGAGCTTTGCCCCCGTCGAGCGCGACGTGGTGACTGGGCACTTTGCCAACATTCGCGCGCGCTGCCTTGAGGACGGTCGCGACATCTTGGACGAGCCCATCCCCGTTACGCCCACGCAGCACTACTTTATGGGCGGCGTATGGGTCGATAAGGACGGCCGCACTTCGATGCCCGAGCTCTACGCTGCGGGCGAGACGGCTTGCAACGGCGTTCACGGCAAGAATCGCCTTGCATCAAATAGTCTGCTCGAGGCGCTGGTCTGGGGTCGTCGCGCCGCGTGGTACATGCGCACCGGCGAGTCGCTGGCCGTGGAGCAGGCGGGCGAGCCCGCGCTCGATGGACGCCATCGCGCCCTGAGTTCCGATACCCTTGCAATCGATGATTTGGCCCGTGCCGCCGGCACGCAGGCCGCAGAGGAGTAGACCATGAATCCCATTACCATGAAGCTCGTCGTCGATGATCTGATTTTACAGGCTCTGCGCGAGGACATTACGTTTGAGGACGTGAGCACGGCGAGCGTGTGCCCCACGGCGCGTCCCGCCACGGTGGAGCTTATCGCCAAGGCCGACGGCATCATCGCCGGCTTGGATGTGTTTGCCCGTACCTTTGAGCTGCTGGATTCGCAGAGCTCGGTGCTGCTCGACGTTGCCGATGGCGAGGAGGTGCACGCCGGCGACCATGTGGGTCAGGTGCGGGGCGATGCGCGCGTGCTGCTTTCGGGTGAGCGCGTGGCGCTCAACTACCTGCAGCGCATGAGCGGCATCGCTACCTACACGCACAGCATGGCCGCGGCGCTCGAGGGAACCAAGACCGTGCTCGTCGACACGCGCAAGACCACGCCGGGCATGCGCGTCTTCGAGAAGGCCGCGGTCGAGATCGGCGGCGGCAGCAACCACCGTTACAACCTGTCGACGGCCGTCATGCTCAAGGACAACCACATCGACGCCGCCGGCGGCGTGATGCGTGCGATCGAGATGGCGCGCGCCCATGCATCGTTTACCACGACGGTCGAGATCGAGTGCGAGAACCTGGACATGGTGCGCGAGGCCGTGGAAGCCGGCGCCGACATCATCATGTTCGACAACATGACCCACGACGACATGGCTGCCGCGATTGAGCTTATCGATGGCCGCGCCAAGACCGAGTGCTCGGGCAACGTGGACGCCAGCAACATTCGAGCCCTGGCCGATCTGGGTGTCGACTATATTAGCTCGGGCGCCCTGACGCACTCTGCGCCGATCCTCGACCTCTCGCTTAAGCACCTGCGTCTGCTGGACGGTAAATAATGAACGCCCGCGAGCGTCGCCGTGCCATCATGGGCGTGCTCGAAGGAGCCAAGGAGCCCGTTTCGGGCAGCGCACTTGCCCGCGAGGTTGGCGTGAGCCGTCAGGTCGTGGTTCAGGATATTGCCCTGTTGCGTGCCGATGGGCACGATATCGTGGCGACCAACCGCGGCTACGTGCTGCAGGAAGCCGCGAGTAGCCCCGCCGTGCCCACGCGTCTTGTTAAGGTGCGCCACGGCGTGGAGCAGGCGGGCGACGAGCTTACGAGTATCGTCGACGCGGGTGGCGCCGTGCTCAACGTGATCGTCAACCATCGTGTGTACGGCAAGATCACGGCCGACCTGGACATCCGCAATCGTCGCGATGTTGAGCGCTACCTGCACGATATCGAGAGCGGCAAGAGCTTTCCACTACTAACGGTGACGAGCGGCTACCACTTCCATCGCATCGCGGCGGAGGACGAGCAGACCCTCGACGAGATCGAGGCCATACTCAAGGAGAAGGGCTACCTTGCCGATTTAATGCCCTACGAGGATGATTTGTCCTAACCCGATACTGTCTATATAAGTTGCGGTGAAATAGTTCCTACAATCGGCACCTAAGCAATGAGCCAGGAACTATTCCACCGCAACTGCCAAGGTAGCCCCGTCCCCAATTAGCTGCCTGTACAAACAAAAGGAGGCCTCCGCGGCGATGCGGAAGCCTCCTTTTTTGTGCACGGTGTACTTTTGAGTGTGCAAGTGGGGGAGTTGTTACTCCTCGACGATCTCGGTGATCGCGCCAGCGGGGCAAGCGTCCTGGCAAGCGCCACAGGCGACGCAGGAGTCCTCGTCGGCGACGGTAGCGACGTCCTGGAGCTCCAGAACG
Organism: Collinsella sp. OM08-14AT; assembly: GCF_003438115.1. Taxonomy (NCBI): domain Bacteria; kingdom Bacillati; phylum Actinomycetota; class Coriobacteriia; order Coriobacteriales; family Coriobacteriaceae; genus Collinsella; species Collinsella sp. OM08-14AT. The sequence continues at coordinate 72,687 of NZ_QSTE01000002.1, read as the reverse complement.
CCAGCGGGGCAGGAGTCGACGCAAACGCCACAAGCGATGCACTCGTCGGCATCAATTACGGGATGAGCCATGGTAGTTTCCTCTCTGTTGACCGACGCTACAGGCGATGCGCGCCGGTTTGATTCGGGCAAAAACATACCACGGGAGCGACCGTTTGCAATACCCTCTGGCCGGCATCTTCATACCGTTCGCCGAGTATGCCAAGGTTTACTAAAAAACGCGCAGGTGGGGCCGTTGAGCTGCGCAAATGTTAGCTATAGGTGACTTGTAATATTGACCTATTGAGCGCGCCTGCGGAAAGGGCATCCCGTTATTTGGCCGAAAACCGGGTCGCAGTTTCCGGTTGGGCCCGCTAGCGGAAACTGCGACCCGGTATCAGCTCTCAAAACGGGATACGGTTTCCGGTTGAGCCTTCAGACGGAAACTGCGACCCGGAATCTACGCTCAAACCGGGATGCGCTTGCCGCAAGACGGCCCCCAGGCACCCCCGGACGCAAACCTCAGCCATCTCTACATAGATCTCAATAGATTTGCCGAGAACTCATTCAGCGCATCTACCTGCGCATTTAAGAACCTAAACTCTCAACAATAAGAAATCTTATATGAATTGACTTAGATTTTGTATATTCCGGCCCATAAGGGGATACACTACATCCTGAAAGACAAGCCGAAGCGCCGCGCGACAGATCGTCGAGGCGGCGCGAACGCAAAAGAGAGAGGGAATTTCTAATGAGTAAGATTCTTGGTATCGACCTTGGTACTACTAACTCCGCAATGGCCGTCCTCGAGGGCGGTTCTCCGACCATTATCGTGAACGCCGAGGGCGACCGCACCACCCCGTCTGTCGTGGGCTTCCGTGCTGACGGCGACCGCGTCGTGGGTAAGGCCGCTAAGAACCAGGCGGTCACCAACCCCAAGAACACCGTGTTCTCCATCAAGCGCTTCATGGGCCGCAAGTACTCCGAGTGCACCTCCGAGATCAAGACCGTGCCGTATGAGGTCAAGGAGGGCCAGGGTGGCCGTGCCGTCGTCGATATCGAGGGCAAGGATTATACCGCCGAGCAGGTGAGCGCCATGACGCTCGCAAAGATGAAGGCCGACGCCGAGAAGTATCTGGGCGAGACCGTCACCGACGCCGTCATCACCGTCCCGGCCTACTTCAACGACGCCCAGCGTCAGGCCACCAAGGACGCCGGTAAGATCGCCGGCCTCAACGTCAAGCGTATCGTCAACGAGCCGACCGCTGCTGCTCTGGCCTATGGCCTGGACAAGCAGGGCACCGACCAGCGCATTCTGGTCTTCGACCTGGGCGGCGGCACCTTCGACGTCTCCATCCTCGACCTCGCTGACGGCGTGTTTGAGGTTCTGTCCACCTCGGGCGACAACCACCTGGGCGGCGACGACTGGGATCAGCGCGTCATCGACTGGATGGCCGATAAGTTCCAGCAGGAGAACGGTGTCGACCTGCGTCAGGACCCCATGGCCCTGCAGCGTCTGAAGGAGGCCGCCGAGAACGCCAAGAAGGAGCTCTCCGCAGCCCAGCAGTCCACCATCAACCTGCCGTTCATCACCATGAACCAGTCTGGCCCGCTGCACCTCAACTACACGCTGACCCGCGCCGAGTTCGAGAAGATCACCCGCGACCTGCTCGAGCGCTGCAAGCAGCCTGTCACCAACGCCCTGCGCGACGCCAAGCTTAAGCTCTCCGATCTGACCGAGGTCATCCTCGTCGGCGGCTCCACCCGTATGCCCGCCGTCCAGGATCTGGTCAAGACCATGACCGGCAAGCAGCCCAACATGTCCGTGAACCCCGACGAGGTCGTTGCCGACGGCGCTGCCGTCCAGGGCGGCGTGCTCACCGGCGACGTCGAGGGCATCCTGCTGCTCGACGTTACCCCGCTGTCGCTGGGCGTCGAGACCATGGGCGGCATCATGACCAAGATGATCGACCGCAACACCACGATCCCGACCTCCAAGACCGAGGTCTACTCTACCGCTGCCGACAACCAGACCAGCGTCGAGATCAACGTGCTCCAGGGCGAGCGCGAGCTTGCCCGCGATAACAAGTCGCTCGGTAAGTTCCAGCTGACCGGTATCCCGGCTGCCCGCCGCGGTGTGCCGCAGATCGAGGTCACCTTCGACATCGACGCCAACGGCATCGTCAAGGTCTCTGCTAAGGACAAGGGCACCGGCAAGGAGCAGCAGATCACCATTTCCGGCTCCACCGCGCTTTCCGACGACGAAGTCGATCGCATGGTCAAGGACGCCGAGGCTCATGCCGAGGAGGACAAGAAGCAGAAGGAAGAGGTCGAGGTCCGCAACCAGACCGACAGCCTGTGCTACTCCACCGAGCAGACCCTCAACGAGCTGGGCGACAAGGTTTCCGCCGATGTGAAGTCCAAGGCCGAGGCCGCTATCGCCGACGCCAAGAAGGCGCTCGAGGGCTCTGACGTCGAGGCCATCAAGGCCGCTGGCGAATCCCTGCAGTCCGTAGCCTACGAGCTGGCTCAGGTTGTCTACGCCGACGCTCAGCAGCAGACCGACGGCGCCGCCGGTGCCCAGCCTGCCGACGATGACGTTGTCGACGCCGACTACGAGGTTGTGGACGACGAGGACAAGTAATCATGTCCGCCCGTAAAGCTCGCACGGAGGCGGCCGCCGCTGGCGCCGCCCCCGTTGACTCTGAGGAGAAGGACGTGAAGATTCCCGTAGAGGCCGTCGACGATACCGAGGCCAACGAGGCCGAGGCCGCCGAGGCTGCCGAGAACCAGGTAGAGGATTCCAACAAGGAGGCGACGATGACCGAGGACGAGATGGTGGAAGCCGCTATCCGCGCCGGTGAGGAAGCCGCCGACAACGACTTTAAGCTCAAGTTCGAGCAGGCCCAAAAGGAGCTTGCCGACGTACGCAGCGAGCTCGATGCTGCGGCAGAGGCTCAGAAGGCCGCCGAGGACAAGGCAAAGGACGCCACCGAGCGTACCGCCCGTCTGCAGGCCGACTGGGAGAACTTCCGTCGCCGCACCGCCAGCGAGCGTATCGCCGAGCGCGAGCGCGCGACCGAGAAGCTTGTCACCGCGCTGTTGCCGGTGGTTGACGATATCGAGCGTGCAATCGACCATGCCCGTAGCCAGGAGCTTTCCGACGACTTTAAGCAGTTCGTCGATGGCGTTGATGCGGTGCATGCCAAGCTGCTCGATGTGTTTGCGCACGAGGGCGTTGAGCCCATCGACCCCAAGGGCGAGGCGTTCGATCCGCTCGAGCACCAGGCCGTGGGGCGTGTCGAGGACGCATCGCAGTACGACGAGACCGTCAACGACGTGTACCAGAAGGGCTACCGCATGGCGGACCGCATCCTGCGCTCCGCGATGGTGACGGTGACCTACGGTGGCGAGAAGCGCCCCGCACCGGAGCCCGAAGCGGCGCCCGAGGATGCTGCGGCCGATACGGCTGAGAGCACCGAGGAGTAATTGAGAAGGGCCCCGGGGCAACACCCGGGGCCCTTTCTGGCCTAGTGCCATATGACAGTATGAGCCGCCGCCCGTTGAGCGGTGGATGAAACAGGAGAGGAGCTACGATGGCTGCAGGCAAGACCTTCTATGACATCCTGGGCGTATCCAAGAGCGCCTCCGACAAAGAGATCAAGAGCGCGTTTCGCAAGCTCGCGCAAAAATACCACCCCGATGCCGGCGGCGACGAGGCCAAGTTCAAGGAGATTAGCGAGGCTTACGAGACGCTTTCGGACGAGAAGAAGCGCAAAGAGTACGACCAGATGCTCATGTTCGGCGGCATGCCGGGCGCGGGCGGCGCGTATGGCGGCGGCTACTGTGCCGGCGCGGGCGCCAGCGGCTGGGGCGATATCTTCGACAGCATCTTTAGCGGCAACGGCGCTTGGGGCAGCGATTGGGGCTCGGGCTTTGCCGGGGCTGCGGGTAATGCCGGTGCCGGTGCGGGTCGCAGCCGTGCTCGCAAGGGCGGCGACCTGTCGCTGACTGTCGACGTGACGGCCGAGGACGCGTTTCGCGGCGTGACGCACAAGGTCACCTATCGCATTCCCTCGACGGGCGAGCAGCAAACCATTACGGTCTCGGTTCCCGCAGGTGCGGTCGACGGCGGCAAACTACGCTACAAGCGTCGCGGCGAGTATGGCGTTGCGGGTGGCGAGCGCGGCGACCTGGTCGTGACCACGCATGTGGAGGAGCACCCGCTGTTTAAGCGCAAGGGTGCCGATGTGACCATGGAGGTACCGATCTCGGTTTACGAGGCGGCGCTCGGCTGCACGGTGGATGTGCCCACACCCGGCGGCGCGACGGTTCGTCTGAAGGTGCCGGCGGGCACCCAGACGGGCAAGAAGTTCCGCTTTAAGGAGATGGGCGCGCCCGATGTTAAGCACCGTGGCCGCACGGGCGCGCTGCTCGTCGAGATCAAGGTGCAGGTTCCCACGAACCTGTCCGACGATGAACGCGATGCCATGACCAAGCTGCGCGAGGCCGACACGCGCGACTATCGCGAGAAGGTCAATCGTTACAAGGCGACGTACTAGGGCGGTCGCGGCGCACGCCCACGCCCGCGGGCTTATGATGGACGATAACGAGACGGAAAGGGGTCAGGTAGCATGGCCGAGGACAATAGGAACAAACCGCTGTACATGATCAGCGTGGCGGCCGAGCTGACCGGCATGCACCCGCAGACTCTGCGCGTCTACGAGTCCAAGGGCTTGGTGAACCCCCAGCGCTCGGGCGGCAACACGCGTCTGTATTCGCGTGCCGATATCGAGCGCCTGGAGCTCATCAACCAGCTGACTGACGAGGGCATCAACCTTGCCGGCGTGGTGCGCATCCTCGATATGAAGGAGCGTGCCGAGGAGCGCGAGCGCGAGAACGAAAAGCTCCGCGCCCGCGTGCGCCAGCTCGAGGACGAGCTGCACGAGTATAAGATGCAGAAGAAGATCACCGCCCTGGCCCCGCGCGACGGCTCGGTCAACCCCGAGCAAGTCATGCGCAAACTGCTGGGCACGGGCGGCGACCTGTAGGCACTCATTGGGGACAGACTTAAATGAGTACCTGCAGAATGAGAGTGGATAATCTCCCGTTTTTTGCCTGTTTGCAGGCTCAAAGTGGGAGATTATCCACTCTCGTCATTTGAGCGTCTAAGTCTGCCTCCCCAGGACCTAACTCGTCCTCTGCTTTACTGAGATAAAGTGAACGCAGAGATTCGTAACCCACTCGCAACCGTTCTATGGCACGATATTGAACGAATGTATGCTATGCGCCCAAATCTTTTGGGCAGAGTGGGAGACAGTATGGTCAAGCTGTACGAGGACGGCATCTACCTGCGCGGCGGCAGCGAGGTTGTGCCTGCGGCCGAGGCTGCCGAGCGCGGTATTACGCAGACACCCGAGGATGCCAAGCGCGGCACCATCGCGTATTCGATCCTCCAGGCACACAATACGTCGGGCGACCCCGAGGCACTCAAGATTCGCTTCGATGCCATGGCGAGCCACGACATCACCTTTGTCGGCATCATCCAGACGGCGCGCGCTTCGGGCATGGAGCAGTTCCCGCTGCCTTACGTGCTCACCAACTGCCATAACTCGCTGTGCGCCGTGGGCGGCACCATCAATGAGGACGACCACGTCTTTGGCCTTTCCGCAGCCAAGAAGTACGGCGGCATCTTCGTTCCGCCGCACATCGCCGTCATCCACTCCTTTATGCGCGAGAACTTTGCCGGTTGCGGCAAGATGATCCTGGGTTCCGACTCGCACACCCGCTATGGTGCCCTGGGTACCATAGCCGTGGGCGAGGGCGGCGGCGAGTTGGCAAAGCAGCTGCTGCGCGACACCTACGATGTCGCCTATCCCGGCGTCGTGGCCATCTACCTCACGGGCGCCCCGCGCCCCGGCGTCGGCCCGCACGACGTGGCGCTCGCCATCATTCGCGCCGTCTTTGCCAAGGGCTACGTCAAGAACAATGTCATGGAGTTTGTGGGCCCGGGCATCGCGAGCATGACGACCGACTACCGCAACGGCGTTGACGTCATGACCACCGAGACCACCTGCCTGTCGAGCATCTGGGCCACCGACGAGGACACGCACGCGTTTTTGACCATGCACGGCCGCGGCGACGACTATCGCGAGCTCAAGCCCGCCGATGTCGCCTACTACGACGGTTGCGTCGAGGTCGACCTGTCGAGCATCAAGCCCATGATCGCACTGCCGTTCCATCCTTCCAACGGCTTTGAGATCGACGAGCTCAACGAGAACCTCGAGGACATCCTGCACGAGGTGGAGCTCGAGGCCGCCAAGATCGGCGAGGGCAAGACGCACTTTAGCCTGCTCGACAAGATCGTCGACGGCAAGCTGCACGTGCAGCAGGGCGTTATCGCCGGCTGCTCGGGCGGCAACTATGACTCCGTGGTCCAGGCTGCCCGCGTGCTCAAGGGCGCCAATACCGGCTGCGGCGAGTTCTCGCTGTCGGTCTATCCCACGAGCCAGCCCGTGGCGCTCGAACTTACACGCCGCGGCTACATCTACGACCTCATGGAGGCCGGCGCAATCGTGCGCACGGCATTCTGCGGCCCGTGCTTCGGCGCCGGCGACACGCCCGCCAACAACGGCCTTTCGATCCGTCACACCACGCGCAACTTCCCCAACCGCGAGGGTTCCAAGCCGGGTAATGGCCAGCTGAGCGCCGTGGCCCTGATGGACGCCCGCTCCATTGCGGCAACGGCTGCCAACGGCGGCGTCCTGACGCCGGCGACCGACCTGCCCGAGGACACTTGGGACGAGGCCTGCGAGTACACCTTTGACGACGCGCCGTACAAGAAGCGCGTGTACTGGGGCTTTGGCAAGGCGGAGCCTGCCGACGAGCTGGTCGAAGGCCCCAACATCAAGCCGTGGCCCGCGATGGAGCCGCTCGGCGACGACATCCTGCTCAAGGTTTGCTCCAAGATCATGGACCCGGTCACCACGACCGACGAGCTCATTCCCTCGGGCGAGACGAGCTCCTTCCGCTCCAACCCGCTGGGCCTGGCTGAGTTTACGCTGAGCCGCCGCGACCCGGCCTACGTGGGTCGCTCCAAGGAGGTCGACGCTGTGGAGAAGCGTCGCGTTGCCGGCGAGTCCGCGGGCGACCTGGCGGCGTTCGATGCCGAGCTTGCCGGTGTGTTTGAGGCGCTGGCCGGCGCGGGTGTCGCGGCCGATGCCAAGGCGACCGAGTTCGGTTCCATGATTTACGCCAAGAAGCCTGGCGACGGCAGCGCCCGCGAGCAGGCCGCGAGCTGCCAGCGCGTAATTGGCGGCCTGGCCAACATCGTCCACGAGTACGCCACCAAGCGCTATCGCTCCAACGTGATGAACTGGGGCATGGTGCCCTTCCAGATGGAGGCCGAGCCCAACTTTGAGGTGGGCGATTACGTCTTTGTGCCGGGTATCCGTGCCGCGCTCGATGGCGACCTGAAGGACATCGCCGCCTACGTGGTGCGCGCCGATGGTGCGGTCGAGCAGATTGAGCTCTACATTGCCGATATGACGGCAGAGGAGCGTGCCATCGTCAAGGCCGGCTGCCTGATCAACTACAACAAGTTCAAGGCCGCTGCCGAGTAGCGCACTTAATTGTCCGCCCGGGGCTTACCCTTTCCCGCCCGCTCACGCGCTTCGCGAGGGCCGCGTTCGGGAAAGGGTAAGCCCCGGGCTACATTTCTGCGTTCTCGTTGGGTCTTGAGGGACGCTAATAAATAGACTTGCTTGATGCCGCCTCTGTTATCGGGGCGGCTTCTTTTTGTTGAAAACCACCACAAAGGGGGCAGGCACCTTTGTGGTGGTGGGGACGAGCTCGATGCTGTTGTGATCGTTGAGCGGCATGTTAATGGGCGGCTCTACAGAATTTCATCTGGGCTGGCGGGTTTGGTTGTTTTGGGGATGCCGAGTTTGGATGACGCGAAATCGTCAACATTGTCCTTAATTCCGTCTTTGGTGTAGACAGTGACCATATAGGTGCTGTGTCCGAATTCGCCCTTGTCGCGTGTTGCCCAGGCATCCCAGTAGGCGGCCCCGTTTCGCCCTTTGATTTTTCCGACACGGCGGAGTTCTGTTCGCTTTAATTTCTGGTTGCTATAGATGGTTCGACCGGCCTCCTCGGTGAGCCCGCACTGTCCAAGCATCTTGTCGAGGACTTGGTTCATGTGGCGCTCATCGGTGTTTGGTGCGTAGTCGTAGGCGAGGGTGATGAAGTCGAGTGGCTGGTCGTCGATTAGATAGTTTAGCGTCTGAGGTCCAAGGCAGAAATAGGGGGAGCATCCGTCGATCTGACCGAGCAGTGGCAACTTTGACTGCCAACTTCCGGTGGGAATTCCATCTTCGTAAAACACGCCGCGACAGATAAAGGAGAGCGAGGTGGCACGCGAGCCGGCGTCGACCATTCCGCATAAATCGAAGGGCGAGGTGATACCAATGGAAAAGGGCGTGATGACGATAAGGAAGAGCATCACGATGGGTATGGCGAGAATGGCGATGACGTTGCGACCGGTGGAATGAGGCGGCTTCATATGCGCTCCTCGAGACAAAGATCTGTTGAGGATAGGCAGAAATGGATATGTTCAGAGAGCAATTCAAGTTTAATCTCATTGCGCGAGATGGTCGACCGTTAGCGTCGAAAACCACCACAAAGGTGCCTGTCCCCTTTGTGGTGGTGAGGAGCGCGCGGCTTCTTTTGGTAATAGTGTTAGCTGGCGGTATCATTAGTGCAGGTGGCGAAGGTTTGCATTGTGGGGTGTTTTGCCGTGAGCCGTTCTGCCCGTATTGGATTGATTGTCTTGGCGCTTGCGATCGCTGTGGTTGGCGCGGGCGCTGTCGGTATGGCATTTCTACCTGCTGCGGTGACGGAGCCGGTGGTCAAGCCTGTGACTCAATCTGTCGAACTTCTGACCGGCGACGACAAGCCCGAGACCATTACCGTTGATTTTGATGAGCAGCCGGCTGTGCTGGGTATTAGCAATTATCCGCGTATTCAGCTTGGGGCCATGCGCTATACCACGGATACAAGCCTGATCGATAGGGCGTCCGAGCTACTCAAGGGCAAAACATTTAAGCGTTGGTACGGATATGCGTCCTATCGGGCAAAAGCGAACGACATGGTTGGCGGATGCCACTCGTCCATCGAGCTGGACACTGCAAACGGCGCAAAGTTATGTGATGTCTCGTACGATCCGGGCTACGAGGGCAATGAGGGTCCGGGCATCTACATCATGGACGGCGATGTCGCCTATGTCATGGAGGGCGACCAGACCGAGCTCAACGATTTTATGGGTCAGTGTATCCAAGATGCCTATAAACAGACCTGCTTGCCTGACCCGCAGACTGCACGCGATAGTGGGTCTGCCCGTACATGGCTGTTCGAGGATGAGATGCCCTGGACCGTCGAATCGGGAAGTACGGGTTCGGCGAAGGAGTAGAGACCGCGACCACCACAAAGGTGCCTGTCCTCTTTGTGGTGGTTTTCGGTCTGTCTCGATCTGTAACATCTAGGATCAAAAATGGCTGCTAGATGTTACAGATCGAGACGGTAGCGCGCCTGGGCAGCGGCGGGCTGACATCTCAGTACCCTATCCGTAATTCACTCAGAAAATCTTATATATAGAGACTTAGATTTGTGTATAAGATCGCGTAAAGCTGGCAACAATACTTCTCGAACAACGTGAAGCCGCCCCGTAGGGCGGCCGCCCCAAGAGAGGTGATTCCATGAGAATCGATAAGCTAGCAATGACGTCGCGCGAGGCGCTGCAGACCGCCATGAGCACGGCTGCCGATGCACAGGCCGGCGCGGTGGAGCCGATCCACCTGCTGTCTGCCCTGCTCGGTGCCGGCGAGCGCAATATCTCCGTGATCATCGAGCGCATCGGTGCCGACCCGGCTCAGCTCGCACGCTCCACACAAGATGCCATCGACCATGCGCCCAAGGTGTCGGGCGAGGGTCAGCAGATGGGCCTGTCCAACGAGCTCGTTCGCGTGATCGAGAAGGCCGAGAAAAAGGCCACCAAGATGGGCGACAGCTTTGTGGTGACCGAGCATCTGCTGATGGCACTTGCCGAGGACAAGGGTGAGGCGGGTCGCGTGCTGCGTGACGCCGGCGTGACCAAGGAGCGCATCGAGCAAGTCTACGAGGAACTGCGCGGCGATGACCGCGTGACGTCTGCCGAGGACAAGACGCAGTTTGAGGCGTTGGAGCAGTACGGTCGCAACATCTGCGATCTGGCTCGCGCCGGCAAGCTCGACCCGGTCATCGGCCGTACCGACGAGATCCGTCGTACTATTCAGGTTCTGTCCCGCCGCACCAAGAACAACCCCGTGCTTATCGGCGAGCCGGGCGTCGGCAAGACGGCCATCGTCGAGGGCATTGCTCAGCGAATCGTGGCCGGCGACGTACCGAGCACCCTGCGCGACCGCGACCTCATCGAGCTCGACATGAGCGCGCTGGTCGCCGGCGCCAAGTACCGCGGCGAGTTCGAGGACCGCTTGAAGGCCGTGCTCAAGGAAGTGCAAAAATCCGAAGGCAAGGTCATCCTGTTCATCGATGAGCTCCATACCATCGTGGGCGCGGGTGCCACCGAGGGCTCCATGGACGCCGGCAACATCCTCAAACCGGCGCTCGCTCGTGGCGACCTGCACGCGATCGGCGCGACCACGCTCGACGAGTACCGCAAGTACATCGAGAAGGACGCGGCGCTCGCCCGTCGTTTCCAGACCGTGATGGTCAGCGAGCCTACCGTCGAGGACACCATTTCGATCCTGCGTGGCCTGAAGGAGAAGTACGAGATCTTCCACGGCGTACACATCACCGATAGCGCGCTCGTGGCTGCCGCCGACCTCTCCGACCGCTACATCGCCGACCGCTTCCTGCCCGACAAGGCTATCGACCTGGTCGATGAGGCCGCGAGCCGCCTGCGCATGGAACTCGACAGCATGCCGGTCGAGATCGACGCCACCACGCGTCAGCTCACCCAGCTGCAGATCGAGGAACAGGCGCTCATGAAAGAGACCGACGACGCCTCTAAGGAGCGTTTGGAGGCTCTGCGCCAAGAGATTGCCGAAGTCCAGGAAAAGCTCAACGTGCAAAAGGCCGGCTGGCTCAACCAAAAGAACGCCATCGACCACGTGCAGGAGCTTAAGGGCCAGCTTGACGCGGCCAAGAGCGAAGAGGAGCGCGCGACGCGCAACGGCGATCTGGGCCGTGCGTCCGAGCTTCGCTATTCTGTGATCCCGGGTCTGCAGCAGCAGATTCAGGATTCCGAGGCTGCGCTCGAGGCGCAAAAGCAGCAGGACGGCGAGGGCCTCAACGAACAGGTGACCTCCGACGAGATCGCCGAGGTCGTGAGCGCCTGGACCGGTGTGCCCGTGTCCAAGATGATGCAGGGCGAGCTCGACAAGTTGAAGGGCTTGGAGGGCGAGCTGCATAAGCGCGTTATCGGTCAGGACGAGGCCGTCTCCGCTGTAGCCGCGGCCGTGCGTCGCAGCCGTGCGGGTCTCTCCGACCCAGACAAGCCCATCGGCAGCTTCTTCTTCCTGGGCCCCACCGGCGTAGGCAAGACCGAGCTCGCCAAGGCGCTGGCCGAGTGCCTGTTCGATGACGAGCGCGCGCTCGTGCGTATCGACATGTCCGAGTATATGGAGAAGTTCAGCGTCCAGCGTCTGATCGGTGCGCCCCCGGGATACGTGGGCTATGACGAGGGCGGCCAGCTCACCGAGGCCGTGCGCCGTCGTCCCTACTCCGTGATCTTGCTCGACGAGATGGAGAAGGCTCATCCGGATGTCTTTAACGTGCTGCTGCAGGTGCTCGACGACGGCCGTTTGACCGACGGTCAGGGTCGCCAAGTGTCCTTCAAGAACACGATTATCATCATGACGTCCAACGTGGGCTCCAAGGCTATCGCCGATCTGTCCGGCAAGGACGAGGAGGAGATGCGCCATCAGGTTGACGGGGCCATGGCTCAAACCTTCCGCCCCGAGTTCCTCAACCGTATCGACGATATCGTGGTGTTCCATCCGCTCGGCATGGCGCAGATCGAGAAGATCGTCGACATCCAGCTCGCCGACGTCCGCGCGCGTCTGGCCAAGGAGCGCATGACGCTGGCCATCACCCCGGCGGCCAAGCAGATGCTCGCCGTGGGCGGCCTGGACCCGGTCTTTGGTGCCCGTCCGCTCAAGCGTCTCGTGCAGCGCGAGGTCGTGGATGCCATTGCCGCCGCTATCATCGACGGTACGGTGCGCGAGGGCGATCAGGTGACGGTCGATGTCGACAAGGACGGCGGCTTTACCGTCGTGTGCGACAACACGCCGGCGGCCACCTACGAAGTCCCCGACGCCGAGTAGATTTTGGGCCGGCTTTAAAACCGCCCCTCATCGCAAAACGCCAAGGGCGGCGGATCCAATCGGGTCCGCCGCCCTTTTTCGTGCGACAATCGATGGTGTTGAACGTGAGTACATGGCAAGGAGCTATGCAGATGACAGACAAGAACAAGACGAACACGCCGGCGACCGATGCCGCACCCGCCGCACCTAAGCCTGCGCCTAAACCGGCGCCCAAGCCGCGCGACCCCTATATCCGTGCCGAGAACGAGGATGACGACGGCTACGATCCTTATAGCGATCGTCGCCCCGAGCGCGAGCCCCTCTTCGAAGCCGACCCCTGGCGTTAAGTAGCTCATTTGGGACGGGGCTTTTTTAGCTACTTTGTTTTCGGCTAGAGGCGTTCATGCCTGCCCCCTCGGCCGCTCGATATCCTCCGGGAGGGGCCACTAATAGAAAACTTGCTTATCCATTAATCAAGATACGCATAATCTTGCTCTCCTGCTAATCAAGAATCGTTATAATCTTGATTAGCAGGAGAGCAAGATTGGAGAATTATGGCATTCAACGACTTGGTGGCTCAAAAAATAAAGGACTTTGAGCAACAGGGGATTCCGCAGGTCTTTGAGCGCGACCTTGATCTGGGCAACCCGCAGGAGCCAAAGCGCGACAACATCGTATATGTGATTGTGGGCGCCCGTCGTTGTGGAAAGACGTATCGCCTGTATCAGGAGATACGGCGGCTTCAGGGCCAAGGCGTCGAGCTTGACCGGATGCTATATTTCAATTTTGAGGATGAGCGCTTGCGTCCGTATGAGCCATCGCTACTAGCGGACGTGCTCGATACATTCTATGCACTATATCCTGCTGCTCGAGGCGAGGGCGCCTACCTTTTCTTTGACGAGATCCAGGAAATACCCGAATGGGGTGCGTTTCTGCGACGCGTGGTCGATACGGAGAAGGCGACCGTTTACGTGACGGGATCTTCTTCTAAGATGCTGTCCTCAGAACTTAAGAGCGAGTTCAGGGGCCGTTCTCTTGTGCGAGAGCTTTTTCCGTTGAGTTTTTCGGAATACGTCCGATATAAGACGGGGGGCGTTCCTGAGTCGAACGCGCCCTTCTCCTCAAGCGCTGCAGCGTTGCTCCGACACCATCTGGTCGGATATCTCGAGCGAGGGGGATTCATCGCGACACTTGAGCAGACGCCCGCAGACGCGATTCAGCTGCTACAGGAATATGCGTCGCGAACGGTCGCCATGGACGTCGTTGAACGTTACGACGTCAAGAACCCCCGTTTGGCCTCGCTGTTTCTGGCGCGGTGCATGGCATCTTCGGGACGAGAGCTGTCAGTGAACAAAGTGTACAACGAGTTCAAGAGCAGACAGATATCCGTCAGTCGAAATACGCTCAGCGACTTACTTGAGTATTACGAGGACGCCTACCTGCTGTTTTCGGTGCCGGAGTTCACGCGTTCGCTTGCAAATAATACGCGGTCTGCGTCTAAGGTCTACGCCGTCGATCCTGCGATGTTCGGAGCGTTCTCCCCCGCATCGGCATTGGATCATGGTCAGAGGCTCGAGACCGCGGTGTTCAATGCGCTCAGAAGAAGGACCACCGCCGTGCGGCCCGGTTCGGTTTGCCGCCTGCTGATTAAATATAAGAATAAAAGCCATGAGGTGGACTTTGTGGCTGGGGATGCACTGCTCATGCAGGCTTACGGCCTGATTCAGGTAAGTGTGGATATGACAAGCGAGAAAACGCGCGAGCGCGAAATTGCCGCGCTCGATGCCGCGATGGCCCAGTTTGATCTTGGCGAGTCGGTAATCGTTACCATGGATGAGCAGGCCGATATTCCATGCAAACACGGCGTGGTGCATGCTGTGCCCGCATGGAAGTGGCTCCTTTCCTAATCGTCTATGGATTTGCGAGGCCAGGACTCAGGTGTCATGGTCCGCTAGTCCTGGGCCTTGATGCTCGGCAGGAGAATCTGGGCGAGGTAGTCGGTCTCGAGTTTGGTCGCGGCGTCTGCCTTGCCGTCTTTGCCGACCAGTACGTTCTTGATCTGGCTATAGGTGTAGCGGTTACCGGTCGTGAACTCGACAAGCTCAATGGCCGTGTCCATGGGGTAGGTTGACACGGGATTCTGCGTCCGTCCGTTGATGGTCTGGGGCACCACGTACGGATAGACGGGGCCGCTGGCGTAGACGGTATAACCGTTGCCTAGATTGGCCGCACCCAAAACCGTATCGCCCTCATCGGGCGTAAAGCTCTCGCCCTCGCGCACCGCGACGAGCGTCACAATCGGCGTATCGCTGTCGCCGGCAAGATAGATGCATAGCGTGCTGCCATTTTGCCAAGTCTCGACCTTGCCGTACCACTCGACGGGGATATCGAGCTGGTAGAGGTCGGTTGCCTTGTGGCGAGCGTCAGCATCGCGGGCTGCCTGTGCCTTTTGCGCGCTCACGGCATTGACGGCGGCGTCGCGCCGCGCGGTTGCCGCCTGCTGGAGCACCTTGGCGGTGGCGGCGGAGCTCGCGCCTCCCTCCTCGGCATATTTGGCGGCGGCATCGATCTGGTCGTCGGTTACCGTGTCGGCCGAAGGCACCTTGAGCTTAAAGGCGGCCTGGCTGCTTAGGTCCTGTCCGTCGCTCTTGATCGTGACCTGCGCCTTGGTGGTCGGCACGGTATAGACGGTGCCGTCGGACGCGATGGGGGAGGCAGCGATGGAGAGCGTGTAGTCACCGGGTAGCAGTTTGATGCCACGGCCGTGCTCGTCAACATAGAGTGTTTCGCTCACGGAGGATCCGTCAGAATCCTGGCCACTCACTTGTACGGGAATCTTGGAGCCGGCGGAACAGTCGAGGCCCGCGGCATGCACGCCAATCTGCACCGACATCATCGTGTGGGCATTGGCGGCGACAGCGGCAGCCTGCTCTTGCTGATATCCGTTCCAGGCAGCATAGCCTGCACCGCCGGCGACGAGCGCGACGGCCACGACACCGGCGACCATCAGATTGCGGCGCTTGGGCGACATCTTGCGATGGCGGACCTCGGCTTCGTGTGCCGAGGGAACGGACGGCAGGGGAATATCGCCCATGGCGATGGTCTCATCCACGGCTGGTGCGGAACCCAGGCCAGGAAGCTCGCGAGTCAGCGAATCTTCGGCCGGTAAGCTGTCGAGCAAGACGGTTTCCTCGCCCGTGTCGGATTCGGGCTGGTCGTCGGCCTCGCTTTCGGTGTCTTCGTGATCTGCCTCATCTTCGGCAGGCTCAACATCGTCTGCATCCTGATCATCGGGCTGCGCCTCGATTTCCGGCTCATCCTGCACATCAACGCTCGAATCGTCAAACGCAATCTCATCGAGTGAAATTCGGTCTAAGCTCTCCAAGGCCTCAGCGCAAGCTTCTGCATCTTGGGCCGCATCCTCTTGACCCATCGTCTCATCTTTCATATATCCCCCAAGCTCAATATCGGGACAACACTGTACCCAAAAACGGGACCACATAGAGCCGCCGTATGATTTGAAATCCGATTTTATATATGCGCATGTTTTTGAATAGATGAATAAGACGCAACGACAAAAGCCCCCGGAAAGCGAGTGAAACGCTTTCCGGGGGCTCTGCGAGACATTGGATTGAAAATCCTGGCGGGCGGGCCTATGCCCAAGCGCCAACAGCGACCAACATGTTACTCGGCGTGCGCGTAATCAACCTTGGCGCGGCGAGCGGTAGCCTTCTCCCAATCGCTGGTGCCCTCAAAGACGTCCTGCTTGTAGGGATTGCGGCCGAGCTTCTTGGCACGGTAGACGATGTAGATGATCGCGGCGATGTTGGCGACCAGTGCGGCGATCGAGACCGCGGTAGCGGCGCCGGGGTCGAGCGTGGAGTGGGTCACAAAGATGGACTCCTCCTGGAAGTACGGGAATACCTGGGCAAACATGCACCAAATAGCCAGCGTAAAGGCACGGTTCTGGATCCAGCCGCCCTTGTTCCAGATAAAGGCGGCGACGGTGGGCGCCAGCAGCAGTGCAAAGCCGCAGAACCAGGAGTGGGTGGGCAAGCAGTTGTAGGTGTAGCAGAAGTTCCAGATATCGTAGGCGATGATGTAGACCCAGGTCATGTCGGGCCACAGCATGTCGGTCTTGTCCTCAGAGGCGTAGACACTCCACCAACCGGTCATGCAGAAGATGTTGATGATACCGGCGATGCCGTTGAACACGTTGTTCCAGCCGGCGAGCTGCGTGGCGCCCTCGGAGGTGACCCAGGTGGACTCGCCCAGGACAAAGAAGTGATAGGCGCTCTCAAAGTCGGACACGACGGCGATCATGATGTTGATGGCGACGATCACAAACGGCCACGCGCGGAACCAATGCGCCTTGCCGATCTTGCCCCACTGGTACTTAATGGCAATGAAGCCCCAGCAACCGGCCAGCGCCGCGTATACCTTGGCGTAGTGGAACCAGCTGTTCTGGTACACATGGGTGGGGTTGGTGAGCGCCCACTCGGCACCCTGTGAGACGCCGATGGCGATAGCGACGCAGTAGATGGTCATGGCCAGCGGAGCCACGCCAAAGATGATGGCCGCGCCCAGCTTGGTGCGGCGGCCGACCTCGTTGAGCACGATCAGGCCAATAAAGACCATGGCCCAGCCGGCCCAGTGGATAAGGGTATTGCTACCCCAAACATCGAACAGCATGCTGCTCTCCTTTCACAAGCCCGCGGCCCCTCTTCTGATCGCGGGCAGTTTGGCCAAATGTCGTCAGTTCTGGGGCTTGCGCTCCTGATACTTGGCGGTATAGCCCTCGATATGGAGCGTCGAGGCGATGATTTCCTTGACTGTCTCGTCGGGCACATCGGGGTGCGTGCGGATATACATCAGCAGCCCCATGATGAGGGTGTAGAACGTCTCGTAGACATGGTCGATGCGTAGCTCGTGATGGGCGACAAAATCCACCACGGTGGTATCGCAGATATACTGCGCCACGCGCTGGACCACGTTGTGCAAAAAGCCGCCGTAGAGCGCGCCGCTGCTCGAGGTGAGCGTGCTCGGCAACTCGTGGCCGCTCACGACCAGGCGCTTAAAGAGCGGAGCAACGGTGTCGAGTGCGCCTTCGATGTCGCCAACCGTGCGGCTGGCGTTCCACTGCTCGAGCTCGGCGATAAAGCCGTCGATTGCCTCGTCCATAACGGCGGTGACGGCGGCATCCATATCGGCAAAGTAGTGGTAGAACAGCGAACGCGTGCAGCCAGCCCGCTTGGTCACGGCCGATACCGAAAGATGGGACACACCAAGCTCGGCGCTCACGGCGCGCACAGCGGCGAGGATCTCGCGACGGCGCTCGTCGCCCGTCAGGCGTTTTGCCGCGCTATCGGATGCGGGGACGGCATCGACCACAGAGATATCTGCTGCGTTGTTGCCCATGTTTTGCCGCCTTTCATCCTCTTTTGCCTGACCGTTCGCCTAACAGTCTTGAATATTGTTGACGGTTCGTCAATACTGTTTTTGACACAATGTCAACAATAGCGGGTGAACGGCATGGGGGCATGTCGAACCCGTACAAAGAGGGGCGCCGCGGTCTCGCCGGGCTGTGGCAAGAGAAGGGACGACTATGATTCTCAACGGACCGGGGATTAGCTATACCGAGCCCGATATCGGCGCGGAGTTCGTGCCGCCGATACCGGAGCATCCGCGCGAGGCCATCGTCAAACTGTGTGAGCACTGCACCAACCGCCTGCTGCACCGCGACGAGCTGCTGGGCTACGAGTACTGGTCGTTTGCCGAGGCCGCAACCGACGAGCAGGCCGAAGTGCTCTGCAAGATGAAGATGCGCCGTCCCTATACGCTGCCCGAGATGGTCAAGCTCACCGGCATGCCCGAGGCCGATATCGAAAAAATGCTCGACGACATGAGCTACACGGGTCTGCTCGAGTACAACTGGGAAAACCCCGAGCGCGCCAAGCAGTGGGTGCTGCCCATGCTGGTGCCGGGTTCCGCCGAGTTCCTCAACATGCGCGTGAGCCAGCTCGAGGAGCATCCGGTCTATGCCAAGTTCTTTGAGCAGGCGTCCAAGGGACCGCTGTCCAAGGCCACGCCGATGGTGCCGCCCGGCGGTGCCGGCATCGGCATGCATGTCATTCCGGTCGAGAAGGCCATCGATGCCGCGAGCACCTCGGTGCCGATCGAGCATATCGAGCATTGGCTCGACAAATACGAAGGTAAGTATGCCGCTAGCACCTGCAGCTGCCGCGCGAGCCGTCGCGTGATGGGAGAGGGCTGCGCCGACGACCCGGCCGATTGGTGCATCGCCGTGGGCGATATGGCCGACTACGTGGTCGAGACCGACCGCGGCCATTATGTGACGCGCGAGGAGGTCTACGACATCCTGCGCCAGGCCGAGGACAACGGCTTTGTGCACCAGATCACCAACATCGACGGTGAGAACAAAATCTTCGCCATCTGCAACTGCAACGTCAACGTGTGCTACGCCCTGCGCACTTCGCAGCTGTTCAACACGCCCAACCTGTCGCGCTCGGCCTACGTCGCCAAGGTCGAGAAGGACAAGTGCGTGGCCTGCGGTCGCTGCGTTGAGGTGTGTCCGGCCGGCGCCGCCAAACTGGGCCAGAAGCTCTGTAGCAAAAAGGCTGGCGGACAGGTGCCCGAGTATCCGCGCCAGGAGCTGCCCGATGCCACCAAGTGGGACCACACCAAGTGGTCGCCCAACTACCGCAACGACAACCGTATCGAGACGCATGAGTCCGGCACCGCTCCCTGCAAGACGGCCTGCCCCGCGCACGTTGCCGTTCAGGGCTATTTGAAGCTCGCGGCGCAGGGCCGCTATGACGAGGCGTTGGCGCTCATCAAGCGCGAGAACCCGTTGCCCGCTATCTGCGGCCGTGTGTGCAACCGCCGCTGTGAGGATGCCTGCACCCGCGGTCGCGTGGACGAGGCCGTGGCCATCGACGAGGTCAAGAAGTTTATCGCCCAGCGCGATCTGGATGCCGCGACTCGCTATGTCCCACCTGTGGTGACCCCGACGCGTGCCGGCGGCTTCGACCAGAAGATCGCCATCATCGGCGCCGGTCCGGCCGGTCTGTCCTGCGCCTTCTATCTGGCCGAGAAGGGCTACAAGCCCGTCGTGTTCGAGAAAAACGAGCGCCCGGGCGGCATGCTCACCTACGGCATTCCCAGCTTTAAGCTGCAGAAGGACGTTATCGAGGCCGAGGTCGAGGTCATTCGCCTGATGGGCGCCGAGTTCCGCTATGGCGTGGAGGTCGGTCGCGATGTGACGCTCGACGAGCTTCGCGCGCAGGGCTTTAAAGCCTTTTACGTGGCCATTGGCTGCCAGGGTGGCCGCCTTGCCGGTATTCCGGGCGAGGATGCCGAGGACGTGACCGTGGCCGTCGACTTTTTGCGCGAGGTCAACAGCGGCAAGATCGACGCGCTGCCCGGGCGCACCATCGTGGTGGGCGGCGGCAACGTGGCCATCGATGTCGCGCGCAACGCCTGCCGTCTGGGTTCCGAGCACGTTGAGATGTTCTGCCTGGAGAGCGAGGTCAAGATGCCTGCCAGCGAGGAGGAGCGTCGCGAGGCCATTGAGGACGGCGCGCACATTAGCTGCGGCTGGGGCCCCAAGGAGATTCACCTGGACGAGGCCGGTCGTGTGTGCGGTATCACCTTTAAGCGCTGCACGCGTGTCTTTGACGACGAGGGCCGTTTTGCGCCCGAGTATGACGAGAACGACTTGCGCCGTGTCGATGCCGACCGTGTCGTCATGTCGATTGGCCAGTCCATTGTGTGGGGCGACATGCTGGCTGGCTCCAAGGTGGAGCTCGGCCGCAGCCAGGGTGCCCTTGCCGATCCGCAGACGTACCAGACCGCCGAGCCCGACATCTTTGTGGGCGGCGACGTCTACACCGGTCCCAGCTTTGCTATCGACGCCATCGCCGCCGGTCACGAGGCCGCCGTGTCCATCCATCGCTTTGTGCAGCCGGGCTCCACGCTCACCATCGGCCGCAACCAGCGCCGCTACACCGCGCTTGACCGCGACGATGTTGTGATTGAGAGCTATGACAACGCAAGCCGCGAGGTGGCACGTGTCGACCGCGAGCGCGAGAAGGCTGCGCCCTTTAGCGAGTACGTCGAGACCTTTACCGAGGAGCAGGTGCGCGCCGAGACCGCTCGCTGCTTGGGCTGCGGTGCCTCGATCGTCGACCCCAACAAGTGCATCGGCTGCGGCCTGTGCACCACCAAGTGCGCGTTTGACGCCATCCATCTGGATCGCGACCGCCCCGAGTGCTCCACGATGGTCAAATACGAGCAAAAGCTCCCCAGCCTCGGCAAGTACGCTTTGAAGCGTGCGATCAAAATCAAATTTGGGAAGAAATAAAAAACGCAACAAACAAGAGAACGGCGTAGAGAACGGTTGGACAGCGAGCGAGTCCCAGGCGTGGCGAGGTGCCTTGAAAGAGGAGGGCATAGGGCTTTTGCCCATGCCCGACGATTGAAAGGCAGATCGTCCGTCTGGGGCTCGCGCAGCGTCAAGTCGACCGCCGTTCGTTAGAACGGCGGAAGAAAAAGTGCATGAATTAGGAATCGTCTATCACATCATTCGCGATGTCGAGAATGTGGCGCGCGCCAATGGCGTGAGTCGCGTTTCGAGCGTGACGCTGCTCCTGGGCGAGGTCTCGGGCGTCGTTCCCGATCTGCTGCTTGATGCTTGGCGCTGGGCGGCAGATAAAAAGCCTATCACGCAGGGCGCGGAGCTTATTGTGGAGCCTGTCGAGGCCGTGACGCATTGCGAGGCGTGCGGCTGCGACTACGCGACGGTCGAGCACGGCAAGACCTGCCCCCATTGCGGTAGCGGCGAGACCTATCTGCTGCAGGGCCAGGAGGTCATGATCAAGCAGATCGAGACCCCCGACGAGGACCCGACAGACGCTGCCCCCGACGGCCTATCCGATGCCCCCGATGCCGTCGACGCCGCCAACCCCCTCCACATCGCCTAACTTAGTCGTTGGGGACGTTCTTAAACGACTAGTCATTAAAGAACGTCCCTAACGACTACTTTGCTAGAGCATATTTCTTACCATTAGTCAAGCACCATCTGTTTAAACGAAATAGCCTCAACGCGAGCACATTTGTGTCTGTTTAAAACCGGCAATAATGAACAGCGTGCTCAATTCGGTCATGTAAATAGATCAGCTATCAATCCTCAGCAGCAAATCAGCCAAAATACTGGAATGTAATCAACTTGTAACAAAACAAGACGTTTAAACAAATAATGCTACCTTTTGCAGTTTTTCAAACAATTCTGCTGTATTTGCAGCTATACTCCATAACTGTCGTGTAGGAATTACGTAGACAAAAAGGAGGTTATGTGATGGTAAGTATTGTTCTTGCTAGCCATGGTGACTTGGCGGCTGGAATCAAGCAGACGGGCTCGATGGTCTTTGGCGATCAGCCGTCTGTTGCCGTGGTCTCGCTCGAGCCGAGCATGGGCCCCGACGACTTCCGTGCCAAGGTCGAGGAGGCAATCGCTTCCTTCGAGGACCAGGAGCAGGTGCTCTTCCTCGTTGATCTGTGGGGCGGCACGCCGTTCAACCAGATCAGCGGGCTCATCGAGGGCCACGATTCCTGGGCTATCGTCACCGGTGTCAACCTGCCTATGCTCATCGAGGCATATTCGCAGCGCTTTGACGCAAAGAACACTGCACATGCGATCGCAAAACATCTCGTGACTGAGGCTAAGGCCGGCGTGCGCGTCAAGCCCGAGTCTCTGGAGCCCGAGGAGAAGAAGCCGGCTGCGGCCGCCGCTGCTCCTGCGGGTGCCATTCCTCCGGGAACGGTGATCGGCGACGGGCACATCAAGATCGCCCACGTCCGTATCGACACGCGCCTGCTGCATGGTCAGGTGGCCACCACGTGGACCAAGCAGATCAACCCCAACCGCATCATCGTGGTCTCCGACGGCGTTGCTCACGACGAGCTCCGCAAGACCATGATCGAGCAGGCTGCCCCTCCGGGAGTCCACGCCAACGTCGTGCCTATCAAGAAGATGGCCGAGGTCGTCAAGGACACGCGCTTTGGCGACACCAAGGCGATGCTGCTGTTCGAGAACCCGCAGGATCTGCTCAGGGCCATCGAGGCCGGCGTCGACATCAAGGAAGCCAACATCGGTTCCATGGCCCACTCCAAGGGCAAGGTCGTCGTCACTAACGCTGTCGCTATGGGCGATGACGATGTCAAGACCATCGAGGCTCTCAAGGCCAAGGGCGTCAAGTTCGAGGTCCGCAAGGTTCCTTCGGATTCCTCCGAGGATCTCGACGCCATGTTGAAGAAAGCTAAGGCCGAACTGGCCGCTCAAGCATAGTAAAGGAGGGTCCGATACATGTCTGCAATCACTATTCTGCTTGTTGCGATTGTCGCGTTGCTTGCCGGTATGGAAGGCATTCTGGATGAGTTCCAGTTCCATCAGCCGCTCGTGGCATGCACGCTTATCGGTCTCGTAACCGGTCACCTTCAGGAGGGCATCCTCCTGGGCGGTTCGCTCCAGATGATGGCCCTTGGCTGGGCTAACGTCGGCGCCGCCGTCGCGCCTGACGCCGCTCTGGCCTCGGTCGCTTCTTCGATCATCATGGTGCTCGCCCTCAACGGCGGCGCCACCGATTCGGCCAAGGCCGTTACCGCCGCCATCGCCGTCGCCGTCCCGCTGTCGGTCGCTGGTCTGTTCCTGACCATGATCTGCCGTACCCTGGCTACCGCTATGGTTCACGCCATGGACGCCTGCGCCGAGAAGGGCGACTTCGCCGGCATCGAGCGTTGGCAGTACGCCGGCATCCTCATGCAGGGTGTTCGTATCGCCATCCCGGCAGTACTTCTGTGCATCATCCCGGCCGAGGCCGTTACCAACGCGCTTAACGCTATGCCCGATTGGCTGTCCGGCGGCATGGCTGTCGGCGGCGGCATGGTCGCTTCCGTCGGTTACGCCATGGTCATCAACATGATGGCCACCAAGGAGACCTGGCCGTTCTTCATCCTCGGCTTTGTCCTTGCTGCCATCCCTCAGCTCACGCTGATCGCCCTTGGCCTCATCGGCATCTCCCTTGCCCTCATCTACCTTGGCCTTAAGGATCTGGCCAAGCAGGGTGGCGGCATGGGCGGTGGCTCCGGTGACCCGCTCGGCGACATTCTGAACGATTACGAGTAGGAGGGGAGTGATACATATGGCAGAGAACAAGATTCAGCTCACCAAGGCTGACCGTAAGAAGGTTTGCTTCCGTCATCAGTTCCTTCAGGGCTCGTGGAACTACGAGCGTATGCAGAACGGCGGCTGGTGCTTCGCAATGATCCCTGCGATCAAGAAGCTCTACACCAGCAAGGATGACCAGATTGCCGCTCTTAAGCGCCACCTGGAGTTCTATAACACCCACCCCTATGTTTCCGCCCCCGTCATTGGCGTTACCCTCGCCCTCGAGGAGGAGCGCGCCAACGGTGCTCCGATTGACGACGTCGCCATTCAGGGCGTCAAGGTCGGTATGATGGGCCCGCTCGCCGGCGTCGGCGACCCCGCCTTCTGGTTCACCCTTCGCCCGATTCTGGGTGCACTGGGCGCTTCCCTGGCCCTGTCCGGCAGCATCGCCGGTCCGCTGCTGTTCTTCTTCGCGTGGAACATCATCCGTTACGCCTTCCTGTGGTACACGCAGGAGTTTGGCTACAAGGTCGGCTCCTCCATCGCCAAGGACCTCTCCGGCGGTCTGATGGGCAAGGTCACCGAGGGTGCTTCCATCCTGGGTATGTTCATCATCGGCGCCCTGGTCGAGCGCTGGGTGTCCATCTCCTTCACCCCGGTCGTCTCCAAGGTCACGCAGTCCGCTGGCGCCTATATCGACTGGGCCAACCTGCCCGCCGGTTCTGAGGGCATCAAGCAGGCATTGACGATGTACAGCTCTGTCGGTGCCAACGCACTCGACCCGGTGAAGGTCACCACGCTTCAGGCCAACCTCGATCAGCTCATCCCCGGCCTTGCCGCCGTGTGCCTGACCCTTCTGGTCTGCAAGCTCCTCAAGAAGAAGGTCAGCCCGATCGTCATCATCCTGGCTCTCTTCGCCGTCGGCATCATCGGTCGCGTCTGCGGCTTCATGTAAGCACGCTTCGGCTTAAGACCGAGAGTTGCTAGGCAAGGGCTTTTGAGCCATTGAAACGGGCCGCACCCGGTGGGTACACTGGATGCGGTCCGATTGTTTTTATTGGAGGGCGAGGCGCGTATGGCGCAATCTCAGAACAGCACGGTCGATCTGGCAACGCCGGCAACCTGCCTGATGGGGCTTACCAGTCACGGTAACGTGATGGTGGGCAATAAGGCGTTTGAGTACTATAACGAGCGTAATCCCGAGGATTATATCCAAATCCCGTGGGACGAGGTCGACTATATTGCCGCCGAGGTTTTGCGCGGCACCAAGAAGATTACGCGTTTTGCCATCTTTACCAAAGAGAATGGCCACTTTACGTTTTCGACGCGCAATGACAAGGAAACGCTTCGCGCGGTGCGTAAGTACATTGACGAGGACAAGCTCGTTCGTTCGCCCGACTTTATCGATGTGACGGCCAAGGGCGCCAAGAGCATCCCCTCCGTTATCAAAAACCTTTTCCACAAAGGCAAGTAGTCATTAAAGAGCGCCCCCTCAAAGTGGGGCGCAGTCTCCCATGTGGCTCGATCGGGAAAGTGCATCCCAGTTCGAGCGTCGATTCCGGGATGTAGTTTCCGGAACGGGGTCGTTTGGGAAACCGTGTCCCGTTTCGAGCCGAAATTCTGGGTCACAGTTTCCCAGCGAGGTCTCATGGGGAAAGTCTGACCCAGAATTTGCCTGGATAGTGGGACGCACTTTCCGGAGGGCTGTTCCACCGCAACTTCGAAGAGTGGGTATACGCTGCATTACAGCGGCGTAAATCTGCTACACTAATACAACATGCCTCCGTAGCTCAGGGGATAGAGCACCGCTCTCCTAAAGCGGGTGTCGACGGTTCGAATCCGCCCGGGGGCACCAGAGATTTGCCGAGCCCGGTACCACTACGGTGCCGGGCTCTTCTGGTCTAAAGGCCGGATTCGGACCGTCGACACCCGCGTCACTTATTTCCCCGCGGGGGGAGTTTTCGAATCCGCCCGGGGGCACCAGAGATTTGCCGAGCCCGGTACCACTACGGTGCCGGGCTCTTCTGGTCTAAAGGCCGGATTCGGACCGTCGACACCCGCGTCACTTATTTCCCCGCGGGGGGAGTTTTCGAATCCGCCCGGGGGCACCAGAGGAATATCGAGCCCGGTACCGCTACGGTGCCGGGCTCTTCTGGTTCATGCCATGTCAAAAATGAAGCGCCCGCTTGCTGGGGGAGCAAGCGGGCGCCTGTGAGCGAATATGTTTGCGGCGAGAGCCGTAATGAACGGTTGGGTTGCGACTAGTTGGTCGTACCGGAATCGTCGCCCGTGCTCGTGCCTGAACCCGAACCCGAGCCAGAAAGTGCAACCGTCAGCGTAATCGTGCTGTCGGTGGACTGCTTGCCGGTGGGGGAGACGCCCGTGACGGTGGTGTTTTCGTTGCCACTCACGGGGTTGCCGTTCTGATCGCAGAACGCGATGTTGTAGAAGCCGGCGTTGTTGAGCGCGGTGACGGCGGCGGAAATGCTCTTGCCGTACAGGTTGCCCGGGACGGTGGCCTTGCCGGACTTCTTGGCAATGACGACGGTAATCGTGGCGCCGGGCTTCTGCTTGCCACTGGGGTTCCAGCTAATGACGGTGCCCTCGGTGACGGAGTCGTTCTCCTGGTAGCTGACGTCGACGCCAAAGCCTGCCATATCGAGGGCGTTGCGCGCCTGGGCCTCGGTCATGTCGGTCAGGTCGGGGACGGACGTGGTATCCGGGCCGCTCGAGACCTTGTACGAGATGGTCGTGCCCTTCTCGACTTCCTTACCGGCTTCGGTGCCCTGCTCAAAGACCTGGCCCTCATCGGCCTCGTTGGCCTCCTCGGAGGCGTTGCCCTTCAGGCCAACGCTTGCCAGCGCGGCTTCTGCCTGGTCCTTGGTCAGGCCGACCAGCCGGGGAACCTCGACCTTCTCGGAGGGCTTGGGGCCCTTGGAGATTACCAGGTTCACCTTGGTGCCCTTGGCCTTCTTGGTGTTGCCGTTGGGCGTCTGCTCGGCGACCTTGCCCTCGTCGACATCGTCGTTGTAGCTTTGGTCGATGGTGCCGACCTCGAGGCCGGCTTCCTTGATCTGCTCGACGGCAGTCTGCTGGTCCTTGCCTAGCACATCGGGCACGGTGACCTGCTCGCCGCCAAAGAGTCCTGTGGCAAAGGCCACCACGATACCGATGACGGCAACGGCTGCCACCACGGCGGCGATGATCTTGTTCTTGTTGGATTTGGGCTTTTCGACCTCGTAGGAGCCGGTGGAGCCCGAAACCGAGCTACGGGCGGTATTCTGGCCGCTCACGCCCGAGACGGGACGCACCATGGCGCGCGTCTGATCGGAAAGCTCGCGAGTCTTGGTGGCGCCCAGCTCACCGGGGGCACCGATGATGCGCGTGGGCTCCGAGATGTTGACGGCACGGCCCGACAGGTAGCTGTTGAGCACCTGACGCAGCTCGTCGGCGGTCTGGAAGCGGTTTGCCGGGTCCTTCTCCATGCACTTGAGGATGATGCGCTCAAGGTCGGCGTCGACACCGGAGTTGATCTGGCTCGGCGGAATAGGCAGCTCGTTGACCTGCTTGAGTGCGACCGAGATAGCGTCGTCACCGTCAAAGGGAACGCGGCCGGTGGCGCACTCGTACATCACGACGCCCAGCGAGTAGATATCCGAGGTGGGGCCGAGGTCCTGACCACGGGTCTGCTCGGGGCTGACGTAGTGGGCGGTTCCCAGCACGTTGTTGTCTTGCGTGAGGTGGCTGTTCTTGGCGCGCGCGATGCCAAAGTCCATCACCTTGATGTTGCCGTCTGGCAGCACCATGATGTTCTGCGGCTTAATGTCGCGGTGGATGATCTCGTGCTTGTGGGCGACCGAAAGCGCGGAGCTGATCTGCGAGCCGATCTGGGCGACCTTCTTGGGGTCGAGGGCGCCGTGGCTCTTGATGCCGCTCTTAAGGTCGGTGCCGCGCAGGTACTCCATGACGATGTAATAGGTGTCGCCGTCCTTGCCCCAATCGTAGACGCCCACGATATAGGGGGAGGAGAGACCGGCTGCTGCCTGGGCCTCCTGCTTAAAGCGTGCGGCGAAGGTTGCGTCGCCAGCATACTGCGGCAGCATGATCTTGACGGCTACCGTGCGGTCGAGGACCTGGTCCTGCGCACGGTAGACGGTCGCCATACCGCCTGTCCCCACCTTATCCTTGAGGAGGTATCTTCCCCCGAGGACCCTCTGTTCCATTCCTGCTCCTAACATAACTATTCGCTCAACGATGTGTGTAGTACCTACGATGTGGCCGCTGGGGCCGTGTGGCGCGTTGCCGCTAACTCTTCGGCCGCGGCGCGCCTCGGGTGTCCGATTCGATCATGGGCATCACGCTCCCTGTGCGGCGAGCGCCGCGGTCAGGACGATGCCGGCAATCTTGGCGGCCTTGACGTCATGCTTGTCGTAATCCTCTAAGGCCACCGAGATAGCGACCGTGGGTGAATCGTAAGGTGCAAAGCCAACGAACATCGAGTTGACGTTGGTGCCGCCGGTTTCGGCCGAGCCGGTCTTGCCGGCGACCTTGACGCCGGGGATTTGGGCATCGGTGCCGGTGCCGGACTGGACGACGGCAAGCATGGCCTGCTTGACCTGGTCGGCCGTGGCGGAGCTGACGGCCTGACCCAGCGAGCGGGACTGCGTGGTCTTGACCACGGTTCCGTCCGGGGCGAGTACCTGGGCTACAAAGTACGGGTCCATGACTACGCCGCTGTTAGCGATGGCGGCGGCAATCACGGCGTTTTGCATGACGGTGGTCTGCGGGCCGGGCGTGTGGTCCATGCCGACAGGCTGGCCGGCGCCGGCCCAGGCGGTCTCCCACTCGGTCATGAGCGACGGGTCGGCCATGATGGAGGCCGCGGAGGTCAGGTCCTGGCCGAGCTTTTGGCCGTAGCCAAAGGCGTTGGCAAACTGCACGAGCGTGTTTGCGCCAACTTCGTTTGCCACCTGGCCAAAGACGACGTTGGAGGACACGGCAAAGGCCTGCTGCAGGCTGATGGTGCCGTAGCTCTCGTTGGCATAGTTGGTGACCGGTGCGTTGCCGATGTCCATGGAGCCGGGCGCCTGGTAGGTGCTGGTAAGGCTGGCGGTACCGGTCTCGAGTGCCGCGGAAAGCGTAACGACCTTAAACGTTGAGCCCGGCGTGTACAGCGCGTCCATGGCGCGATTGTACATGGAGCCGTCCTCGCCGCCGCCCGTCTGCAGCAGGGCATCGATGTTGGTGTTGTCGTAGGTGGGCGAGCTGGCACATGCGAGCACCGCGCCGGTACGCGGGTCGATGACCACTACAGCGCCCTTAAAGCCCTTGAGTGCCTGCTCGGCCGCCGTCTGGATGCGCGAGTCGATGGTGAGCTTGGCGGTGTTGCCCGGCTGGGTCTGGCCCGCGAGCGACGCGATGGCGTTGTTCCAGCTGGAGTAGTCCTTAGAACCGGTGAGCGTGTCGTTCATGACGCTCTCGATGGCGGTGGTGCCATACTGCTGACTCACGTAGCCAACCACGTGCGCTGCCAGGTTACCGTTGGGGTAGGAGCGTACGTAGGTGCCGTCCTCCTGCTGCAGCGACTCGGCCAGCGTCACGCCGTCGGACGTGATGATGGAGCCGCGCTGGATGTACTTGGAGCGGGCGATGGTGTGGTTGTTGGTCGGCATGTCCTGATAGTCCTTGGCCTTAATGACCTGGACATAGGTGAGGTTGCCGATAAGGATGGCGAACAGCGCCGTAAAGGCGAGCACCGCACGGGTTAGACGGTTGGCGAGCGCAACGCGGCCGAGCACACCGGATTCAGGCGTGTCGAGCAGGCGACGGCGCATGCGCGAGCCGACGGAATGGCTGCCGCTGCCGTAGGAAGACGAGGTGGCAAAGCGCGTGCCCGTCGGGGCGGCGGCAGATGCGACCTGATCATCGGTGATGGCGGCCATGGTGCCGGTGCCGGTAAGCTCGGCCTCGCGTCCGGTCGCCTCGTCACCGGCGCGCAGCAGGAGCGCGACGATGATAAAGCTCGCCAGCAGCGAGGAGCCGCCCTGGCTCATAAAGGGCAGGGTGACGCCGGTCAGCGGGATCAGGCGGGTTACGCCGCCAACGATCAAGAAGGCCTGGAAGCTGATGGCGGCCGTAAGGCCCGTGGCACTAAAGGCGGCAAGGTCGGATTTAGCGCGGGCAGCCGTGGTGAGGCCACGCACGGCAAAGAGCATAAACAGGATGAGCACGGCGCCGCCGCCCAAAAGGCCCATCTCCTCGCCGATAGCCGAGAAGATAAAGTCGGACTCGACGACGGGGATGTTGTTGGCCATGCCGTTGCCGATGCCAACACCGACCAGACCGCCATCGGCAAGCGAGAAGAGCGATTGGACGATCTGGTAGCCCTGGCCCTGGGCGTCCTTAAAAGGATCGACCCAAACCTGGAAACGTACCTGAACGTGAGACAGGAACTTGTAGGCGCCCACGGCTCCAACGGCTAAGAGCGCAAGGCCGATAACGACATACGAAAAGCGTCCCGTGGCAACGTAGAGCATCAGCAAGAAGATGGTGTAGAACAGCACGGCCGAACCCAGGTCGCGTTCGAAGACGACGACGAGCAGGCACACACCCCACACGGCAAACAGCGGCAGCAGCAGTCGCAGGCGAGGGATCTTAAGACCTAAGATCTTGCGGTTGGAGATGGAGAGCAGCTCGCGGTTCTCGGCCAGGTACCCGGCCAGGAACAGCACGATAAAGACCTTGGCGAACTCGCCAGGCTGGATGGTAAAGCCCGCGATGCGAATCCACAGCTTGGAGCCCGAGATCGTGGTGCCGATAAAGATGGGCAGCATCAGCAGGATGATGCCGATGATGCCAAAGGTGTACTTGTAGCGCATGACCACGTCGAGGTTTTTGACCAGTGCGAGCGTTCCCACCATCAGGGCCACCGAGACAAACAGGATGATGAGCTGTGAGATGGCGAGAGCGGGGGCGAGGCGTGTCACGAACGTGATGCCGATGCCCGAAAGTATAAATACGATGGGTAGGATGGCGGGGTCGGCGCCGGGCGCCAAGATGCGCACGGCGATATGTGCCGCGGCGAAGGCGGCAAAGAGGCCGATCGGCACGGCGAGCGTCTCAAAGGAGATGGCGGCGCCCGCGGTGAGCACGTACATCGCATACAGCAGGATGACGGGGAACGCCGAGGCGATTAGCAAGAGCAGCTCGGTGTTGCGGCGACTCATAAGCGGCACTCCCTTTCTAGTTCTTTTCGGAGGCTTCGGCCTCGGCGGACTGTTCGGCGGTTTTCTCGGAATCTGATTCGGAGGTCGATCCCTGATTGGTGTTGTCGCGAATCGTTTGCGCGTCAATCACCTGGCGGGTCTGCTCCTCGTCGATCTGGTGGCGGTATTTGGATATCGTGTCCTGCGCATCGTCGACACTTGTTTGCGGAATGCCCGCCTTGAGGCGGTTTTGCGTGTCTTCGGGCAGGTCGGATAGCTTGATGCTGGTTTCGCTTTCGAGCCAGTGGAGCTTGAGTCCGAGCGGCTTGCCGGGCAGGCCGCGCCAGACGGCGACATTGCCCTGGTAGGTACCCAGGTAGTACGAGCCGGTGACACCCGTGTAGGCCCAGATGCCAGCTGCCAGCACAAAGACGAGGGCCAGAATGGCGGCGATAGTAATGTTGCGGCGACGCACGCGCTGCGCCTCGCGCATAACGCCGTCGTCAACCAGGTCAACGACTACTACGGTCACGTTGTCGTGGCCGCCGGCGGCAAGCGCCGCGTCCACTAGGTTGTCGACGCAGATTTGCGCGGTTGAGGACTGCGTGGCGATGTTCTCTATATCGCTATCGGGAATCATGCTCGAAAGGCCGTCGGAGCACAGGATCAGGCGGTCGCCTTCCTCGATATGCAGAGTGAAGTGGTCGGCATACATGGCGGGGTCCGAGCCCAGCGCACGGGTGATGACCGAACGGTTGGGGTGGACGCGAGCCTCGTCTGCCGTAATCTCGCCGGCGTCCACGAGTTCTTCCACATAGGAGTGGTCGCTGGTCACGCGGATGAGCGTGCCCTCGTGGAGCAGGTAGGCGCGCGAGTCGCCCACGTGGGCGATGGCGAGCGTATCGTTTTCGATATAGGCGCAAGTGGCTGTGCAGCCCATGCCGGGCTTGCCCAGGCCATTCAAGGCGGCCTCGATTACGGCGGCGTTAGCGGCCTCGACGGCTGCCGCCAGGCGTGCGGCGTCGGCGGACTGCGGGGCCGTCTTGGCAATAGTCTCAACGGCGATGGAAGAGGCCACCTCGCCGGCAGCGTGACCACCCATGCCGTCGCATACGCAAAAGAGCGGCGACTGCACCAGGTAGGAATCCTCATTGTGCGGGCGCACGCAGCCAACGTCGGAGCGGGCGCCCCACATGAGTTGCGTGGTGGTGCCGGCATCATAGGTCGAGTCGGTCTCGATGCGCTCCTCGGTCAGGGGCTCAAAGCTCATGGTCGAGCCGGGGTCTTTGAGCTTGGCCTCAACGGCGGCAACGTCGATTTCGGCTGTGTCACCGGGAGAGACGGTGTCGGTCTCGGCGTTTGATTCGGAATCGCCGGTGTCCGGGGAGTCGGGCTCCTCGGAAACGCGGGCGGTCGGCTCGTCATCTTGCGGGCTGACGTCTATAGGCTCGGGCGCCGGCGTAGACGCGGGCGCAACCTCGGATGACGGGGCTATGGGAAACGCCGGCGCGGCGGGCTCGGGTGCCGCAAACACCGCAGCGCTCTCGTTGATTGCCGCGGCGACGGGCTCTGCAAAGTGAGCCGGCGTCGGGGTTGCTTCGGGCGCTGTGGGCTGATCCGCAGCATGTGCGCCGATGGGCGCCGCTACGGCATTTTCTTCGTCCTCGTTATCGGCGAGATCAGAAATATCATGCGTGACATGCGAAAGAGGCAGGGAGAACACGGTGTCCTCGGGTTCCACGGGTGCGGAGCCCGCCGGAGCGGCGTGGGCCGGCGCAGCTGTGGCGGCGGCCGGTGCCTCGGTCATAGTTGCGGACTTGTTCTCCTCGTCGATCATCGACGGTTCACCTTCATGACCACATCGCCAATCTGGACTTCGTCGCCCTCGCGCAGCGTTGCAGGCTCCACAAGCTGGCGGCCGTTGACGAGCGTGCCGTTAAGCGAGTTGAGGTCCTCGATGATGAGCGCCGGGCCCTGCAGCGAAAAGCGCGCATGCGAGGCCGAGACGAACGGTTCGTTGATGCAGATGTCCGAAGATGGCGAGCGACCAACGATGACGGGGCCGAGCATGTCTACGTGGATGCCACGGATGCCGCGCGGGCCCTTGTCCACATCGATCGTCCAGATAGCCGAGTCGCGGCGCTGTCCGCGCACAAGTCCCACGCCGGTCTTCATGACGGCGAACAGGAAGATATAGAGCAGGGCGACCAGGACGATGCGGCCTGCAAAAAGGACGATATCGATGTTCATAAGCGACTATCCCCTAAATTCAAAGGTGCTCAGGCCAAACGTCAGCAGATCGCCGTTGCGCAGCGGGCAGCGCGTAATGCGGCGGTTGTTGACGAGCGTGCCGTTGGTGGAATTGAGGTCCTCGATCGACCAGTCCGAACCGGTAAAGGTGAGCTGGGCGTGACGGCGCGACACGTTGGGGTCGCGCAGGGCGATGTCCGAAACCGAACGCTCGCGACCGATGGTCACCTGTGCGGAGGTGATGCTATGGCTCTCGCCGCTCACGACGTCGACGAGCTGGGCGAGTGGGCGCTGCGGGGCGCGAGTGCTTGCCATGTTGGAGGCGATGCCGGCTGCGGCGCCTAGGCCCACGGCGGCACCGGTCGCGGCGGCTCCGCCCATGCCGGCAAGCGCGTCGCGCGAGACGGTCTGCGGCACCGGGATGGGTGCGGCGGCGGGGTCGGGGACACTAGGCGCGAAGGGATCTGCCGTGGCAAGCGGGTCGGGAGCGGCGGCGCGAGGCGTTGGCTGCTGCTGGGGCATGGCGGCGGGGCGCTGCTGCTGCGGGGCAGCAAATTGCTGCTGGCCGGCGCGCGGGGCGCTGGCGGCGCGGCTTGCGGCCGAGTTGTTCTGTCCCAGGCCGTTTTGGTAGGCGCGCTCTTCCTCGTACAGGCGGCCGAGCGTGGGCGCATCGACGTTCTCGGCAAAGACCGAGAACTTGCCGGCGCGCAGCTGCGGATCGATCATAAAGCGCACGAGGGGCTCGCCGACAAAGACATAGCGGCGCTTTTCGGCCTGCGCTTTCACAAACTCGCGGACCTCGCGC
Organism: Collinsella sp. OM08-14AT; assembly: GCF_003438115.1. NCBI lineage: Bacteria > Bacillati > Actinomycetota > Coriobacteriia > Coriobacteriales > Coriobacteriaceae > Collinsella > Collinsella sp. OM08-14AT. The sequence continues at coordinate 38,902 of NZ_QSTE01000002.1, read as the reverse complement.
GAAAGCTCGGGGTAGAACGGGGCGAGCATGGGATCGTCGTCGGCGGCGATCAGGATGGTATAGAGTGCCGGCGCCGTGTTGACGCCATTGATCACCAGAGTCTGATCCTCCATGTCGCGAGCGGCCTGCTTGGCAAGCTTCTTAAAGGAGAACGGGGCACGGGTGGCACCGAAGATGCCGGCCACGTGGTCCTCGAAGATGTTCAGGAAGTTCACGAAAGATCACTCTCCGTATAGGTTCTTTGGTATCCGAGCAAATATAGGCATATCCCAACGATTATAGAGGATAGGGTTCCCGCAACTGCCGCCTTGGCGGCGACCGCGGCTGCAAGGCTGGCAATTTCCATATGGTGTGCAAGACAGGATGCCGCTGCGCAGCCGATGCCGGTGACGGCGATGGCGGCGATTGCGGCAAGGTTTGAGCCCTGGTCGGCACGCTTGGCATGGGCATTGAGCAGCGCAGATGACGCTGCGGCAGTTGTCGCGACCAGCACAAAGGCAGCCCAAAGGAGTGGGTCTTCCAGCGCTGCGGCAACGTTACCGAGCCCCAGCACGCCTCCGGCTGAAAGCGCGACCGTCGCCAGACGGGCAAAAAGCACGCCCATGCCCGTTGCCGCGGCGGCGCTTGCCGGGCCGAGCCAAAATGACGCGACGCCGGCGGCGACCCCAGCTGCCAGGAAGGTATTGCCAGTCAGACAGCCAAGCGCGAGTGCACAGGTGAGCGCGGCGCTCGCGGCAGCCTCGGTGCGACCCCAGGCGATCCACCAACCGGACATGGCAGCGGCAAAGACCACCGCGACGGGCAACATCGACAGGATGCCCTGCGCCTGCATGGTGGCGTTTGCCATGAGCACCAAAAAGCCCACGGCCGAGATGGCCGAGCCAATCTGCGGTGCCAAGCCGGCTGCCGCTCCGATCGCGATAGCCGCAATGACCAGGCCGGGAAGCGCCGCGACCCCGGCTGTTTGCATCAGCAAAAAGCTAAAGGTGCCGCACGCTAGCGCCGAGATAGCGTGCATGGTGTAGTCGCGCGCATGGCTCCAGCGCGTGCCCGCCCAGCCGAGCGCGGGGTCGACCTCGATGGCGTCGTCCTCGTAGTACGACGGCTCGATATCGTCGAGCTCCTGCTCGTCATCCGAAAGCTCGCCAACCATTTGCTCCAGACTGCGACGGCCCTCGCGCACGCTGCCCAGACCGGCAAGGAGTTGGTCGCAAAATGCCTCGATGCTGTTGGGGCGGTCCTGCGGCATGGGGGAGAGCGCGCTCATGAGCGCGGCCTCGGCTCCCGGGGGAAAGTGTGGTATCAGCTCGCTGGGATAGGTGGCGCCGCCGATGATGCGGTCGAGCGAGTCGGCGGGCGTGGCCGCCATAAAGGGAGCGCTGCCGCACAAGCCCTCATAGATAACGCAGGCAAGGGCAAAGACATCGGCGCGTTCGTCGACCGTGCCGGTCTCGATATCGAGCTGCTCGGGCGGCATGTAGCCGATGGTGCCGCCGCGCGAGCCGCCAAAGCCACCGGCGGACGACAGTCGCGCCATGCCAAAGTCGGTGAGCTTTACATTGCCCGAGTGGTCGATGAGCACGTTGGCGGGCTTAATGTCCAGGTGGAGTACGCCATTGCTATGGGCGAAGGTGAGCGCCTGGCCCAGGGCATCGGCAATGGCCGCGGCCTCGTCAAAGGTGAGCGAGTGGCCGTCCACGCGATGCAAAAACTCGGCCAGCGACATGCCATCGACATATTCCATAACCAGGTAGGCATAGGCGGTGTCATGCGTAAAGTCGATGACCTGCACGATATTGGGATGTTGAAGCATGGCGGCAGTGTGCGCCTCGCGCAGGACATCCATGATGTCGCTGGCGGGCATGCCGGCGCCGTTGATAAGGGGGATGCGCTTAATGGCGACGCGGCGGCGCAGGTGCGTGTCGCGGCAAATCTCGATGGAGCCAAAACCGCCGGTCGCAAGTGTCTCGAGCGGCTGGTACCGCTTGAGCAGCTCGCGAGAGCTGGTGCCCTCCAAAGGAACGTCCGGCGAGAACCGGGCGGTATGTTGCGAGAAAAGCGGCATGGCCAACCCTCGTGCGTTTAAAGTTCGTTTGCGAGTGGCGGGCGCGGAGCCGAGCCGTTCGCGGTGGCATAGATGCTGCTAGTGTAGCACGCTCGGGCGGATGGCGAGGATAACGGGATGTGAGGCTGCCTGTCTGGTTTGGTCTTAGCGCTTCTTCTTGTTCTTCTTCTGCTTGCGCTGCTTGCCCTTGGTCTCCTGGGGCTTGTCGCCCTGCTTGGCTTCGGCTGCGGCCTTCTCGGCCTTCATCTTCTTGCGTTTGGTCTCGATGCGGAGTTTTTTGTTGATGCGCGCCTTGAGGAAGGGGCCAAACTGCTCGGCATCGCCGCGAACAAAGGTGTCCTTGGGGATCGTCACGCCCTGGTCGGCGAACATGGCCACAAAGATGCGCTCGCCGTCGAGCACGTGGTCGAGCTTCTCAAACGGGAAGAACTGCGACTTGCCGCTCTTGCCCCAGACCATCAGGCCGTCCTCGTTGGCGGCGACGCGGCGGTAGCGGCCGCCCATGGACTCGTCTGCCTCGACGGCTTCGATAAAGTCGCGCGCGAGCGTATGGTGCAGATTTTTGCTCCACCAGGCCAAAAAGGCGCCGAACACGATCAGCACGACGCCGAACTTGATCCAGCTGCCGCCGGCCACCAGCATGCCGATGCCGATGAGCACGGCAATCGCGGCGGCGACGTACAGGGAGCCACGGCGCCTGGGCGAGGCGACCAGGCGGGCGAAGTCGGTGACGAGGTCGTTTTCGTACTGATACTCGTTGAGGTACAGAATGCCGTCATCGGCCGCGGCCTGCGCCTCGAGCGCGACCTCGACCTGGTCGGCTGCTTCGGAGGGAATGAGGTTGCTCTCTGCGTCTGCCATGCTCTTTGGACTCCTATCGCGGCGGACTCGCCGTACGGGTTATTATGGAATGCAGTATGCCGTGCGACCGCATGGCCGCCGCGGCAACAAGACTCAGTATACCCGGGGGAGCACCCATGGAATCGTTGTACCGAAAGTATCGCCCGCTCACCTTTGACTCCGTGGTGGGCCAGCAGCATATCGTCTCGACGCTCGAGCACGCCATCACCGAGGGGCGCCTGTCCCACGCCTACCTGTTCTGCGGACCGCGCGGCACGGGCAAGACCACCATGGCGCGCATTCTGGCCAAGGCGCTGCTGTGCCGCAATGCCGAGGCGGCGCGCGCCGAGGGTGCAAGCGGCTGCATGCCCGACGGTACTTGCGAGGAGTGCGAGCTCATTGCCGAGGGTAACCACCCCGATGTCTACGAGCTCGATGCCGCCTCCCGCACGGGCGTGGACAATGTGCGCGAGGAAATCATCAACTCCGTCAACTTTGCCCCGGTGCGCGGCAAGTACAAGATCTATATCATCGACGAGGTCCACATGCTCACGACGGCGGCGTTCAACGCGCTGCTCAAGACGCTCGAGGAGCCGCCGGCACACGTGATCTTTGTGCTGTGCACCACCGACCCGCAAAAGATTCTGGAGACCATCCTCTCGCGCTGCCAGCGTTTCGATTTCCATCGCATCGGCAACGAGGATATCGAGCGTCGCCTGGCATACGTGTGCGAGCAGGAGGGCTTCGATTACGACGATGAGGCGCTGGCTATCGTGGCGCGCCATGCCAAGGGCGGTATGCGCGACGCGTTGTCCACGCTGGAGCAGCTGAGCGTCTTTGGCAACGGTTCTGTGCATGCGGACGACGCCCGCTCGCTTTTAGGCGAGGTTTCGGACCAGATTCTGGGCGAGTTTTCCCGCGCCATTGCCGATCGCGATGTTGCCGAGCTCTATGGACTGATCCGCGCGCAGGTCGAGGAAGGAAACGACCTGCTGGAGCTGACGCGCGACCTGGTGGCGCATGTGCGTGACGTGTACGTTGCCTGCGTTGCCGGTGCCCGTGCCGAGCTGTTTGAGGGCGGCTCCGAGCAGGCCGAGGCGCTTGCTGCCGAGGCCGCTGCCTTTGGCGAGCATCCTGCCGACCGCCTGGCCCGTGTGCTGACGGTGCTCGACGATGCCGCACTGGAGATGAGGGGCGCGAGCGACGTGCGCCTGGTGCTCGAGATCGCCTGCACGCGCCTGGCACGTCCCGAGGCCGATTTAACGATTGAGGCATTGGCCGAGCGCGTGGCCCGCTTGGAGGCCATGGTTGCCAACGGCGCCGTGCCGGCGAGCGTGGCTGCTGCTCAGGCCGCCGCGCCTGCAGCATCCGTACCCGCTGCTGCCCAACAGCCGACGCTAATTTCGGGCGCTCGTGCTGCCGCTCCGGCGGCATCCGCTGCCCCCGCTGCTACGTCCGCGCGCCAGGGCGGTATGCCTTGGGACCGTGGTGCTGCTGTTCCGGCTGCCCAGCCTGCGTCCCGTTCTGCGTCCGTGTCAGCTTCCAAGCCTGCAGCGCCTGCACCTCAGCCTGCGCCGACTCCGACGCCTCAGCCCGTTGCGGCTCCCGCGCCTGCCACCGCTCCGGCACCTAAGCCCCAGTCCAACAATGCCGCCCAGGTTGCCGCCGCCGGTACTGCCGAGACGCCCGCGGTCGAGGATGCCGGAGAGCTGCAGCGCAAATGGGCCGAGGTTGTCGAGCGTGTCAAGGCGCGTCAGGCTTCCTACGCGGGGCTTTTGCTCAATGCCCGCGCCACGGCTGACGACGGCTCCAGGCTCACGGTCTCGTTCCCCGCGGGCTCGACCTTTGCCATCAAGATGCTTGGACGCGCCGACACGCAGTCGGTGGTCCTGCCGACAGTCAGTGCGGTCTTCGGTCGTCGTACCGTCGACTATGTCCTGGATGGGGGTGGCACGCCGGCTCCTCAACATGAGGAGCATTCTCCATCTGCACGGGCTGCGGTATCTGCGGACCCGCAACCCGTGTCCTCGGCGGCCCCTGCATCCTCGAGCGCCAGCGCGACGCAGCCAAAAGCAGCACCGATAGCGGCGCCGACCCCGTCGGCGCCTAAGCCCGTCATGGCCAAACCGGCTGCTCCGACACCCGCGCCCAAGCCTGCCTCGCCCGCGCCCAAGTCGTCTGACCTGGGCAAAGCCCCCTGGCTGCGCTCCGACAACCCCGCCGGCGCTCCTGCCACGGGCAAGCTCCCGACCGAGCCCGCGCCCCGAGCGCCCGAGCGCGCGTCCGCTCCCAAGGCTCAGCCCGCCGCGCCGTCTGCGCCATGGGAATCCGAGCAGGTTCCCTACGACGATGCCATGGTTGGCGGTTTTGTTGCCGATGCTGGTGGGGACGATCTGCCTCCGTTCGACGTGCCGGGTGCGGCGTCCGCGCCCAAGTCCGCTGCAACTGCCCCCAAAGAGGAGGACGCTCCTGCAGCTCCCTGGGAGTCCAACTCCGGTGCGGGCGGCCCCTTCGGCCATCAGGGTGCAGCCCCGAGCATCCCGCAGACCGAGGACGAGGCCAAAGCCCTCATCCGCAGCGTCTTCGGCCAGTCCACCATCTTCAAGCCGGTGGAGTAGCTGCGCAGGCGGGTATACTGCTCAAGAAGAGAACCCCTTGCCCGGGCGCATCTGTATTTCGGACATGTGCAACGTGGTGCCGCGTATATCGCATTCGAGCAGACAGGCGCGTGACGGTCGGCCTAGGATGCTGAGGTCGATACGATACGTCGCATGGCTGTCCGTGTACTCGACTTGCTCGGCGTTGACGGTTGCTCCGATTGTAAATAAAGAGCCCAGTTCGGCATCGACAATCTTGGAGTCCTTTATCTTGACCTTGAACTCTTGGTAGAGGGACGGGCTGTTGTAGTAAATGGTTCGGGTTCCGTCGGTGCATTCATCGGTCGTCTCCCATTTGACGACGGGCTGGTCCGAGCTGGCTATCAGCAGTTCTGCTCCAAAAGCTATGGCATGGGTGATGATAACCAGTAATACCCAGACGACAAAGAGATAGAGAACCACATATGCAACGGGGTGTTTTGAGCGGATGTTTTGGAGTACGGCTGGGACATTCACGAGGGCACCTCCAAATCGTCATCTATGACAATCAAATTATACCCAGCCGCCATGCGTGCCGCCTCGAGCAGCGGCTCGGCATTTTGCCATGTAGCCTTGTAGCCCTACGCATAAACTGCCTGGTTCCAGCTCTGCTAGATGTAGCTTGAGATAATTATGCAACCTTGCATAATTCGACCTTGCATAATCTTGGGCGTGCGTCACGCTCAAGGACATGTATATCGACTGAGGTAGCGTGTCCGCCCCGCTTGCTTGCCCCGCGCCGTGGTACGATTTTTGAGTTTGAAAGTCCCGTCGCGCTCCGGCTGCCCTTGCAGCTTGTCGCGCGGCCGCACGTAAAGGAGCCATCATGGCCGGTATGAACATGCAGCAAATGATGAAGCAGGCTCGCAAGATGCAGGAGCAGCTTGCCGCCGCGCAGGAAAACCTTAAGTCCCAGACCGTCGACGCCTCTGCCGGCGGCGGCATGGTCAAGGTGACCGTTAACGGCGAGATGGAGCTCGTCAACCTCACCATCGACCCCGATGCCCTCGATCCCGAGGACGTCGATATGCTGCAGGACATGATCATGGCTGCCGTCAACGAGGCCGTCCGCGGTGTCAACGAGCTCGCCAACAAGCAGATGGGCGCCATCACCGGCGGCCTCAACATCCCGGGCATGCCGTTCTAAGACACGCATATATATGAGTGCCAACCATAGTCTGCAAAAATTGCTCGATGAGCTGGGCCGTCTGCCGGGCATTGGTCCCAAGTCGGCCCAGCGCATCGCCTATTACCTGCTCGAGGCCGATGCCGAGGAGGCGCGCCGCCTGGCCGAGGCTATCCTGGAGGTTAAGCAGGAGGTTCACTTTTGCAGCCGCTGCTTTAACTACGCCACGGCCGACGAGTGCTCCATCTGCCAGGATTCGATGCGCGATACCACTCGCATTTGCGTGGTGGGCGAGCCGCGCGATGTCCAGGCGATTGAGCGCACGGGCAGCTACCACGGTCTCTACCACGTATTGGGCGGCGTGATCAGTCCCATGGACAAGATTGGTCCCGAGCAGTTGCACATTCGTGAGCTGCTGGCACGCTTGGGCCACGAGGACATCCACGAGGTCATCATCGCCACCAACCCCAATATCGAGGGCGAGACCACGGCGAGCTACCTGGCCCGCACTATCAAGCCGCTGGGCGTTGAGGTGTCGCGTCTGGCGAGCGGCCTTCCCGTGGGCGGCGACCTGGAGTATGCCGACGAGCTTACGCTTGGGCGCGCCATCGAGGCCCGTCGCACGATTTAGGTGGCGAGCCTGCTCCTGCCGTATGTCTTCATCGCGACGCACGGGGTAGCCATAATTTCCCCGTGCGACTGTAAGTTTGTTGTGCAACAAAGATGCTTTGTATCCGCTTATCGCATGGATGCTTCCACTCGCATCCTTAATTTGCCCATTCGTTGCGGAACCTTTTGGGTTCGCTGATACACTCAAATATGGATTCGAATGAATGCGCCGCTCCCGAGCGGCGTGTTTTTGTTGGAGGAGAACGCATGCGGCCCGGTGGCACTCAGACAAAGCGCGGCGCCGCGGTGCGCATGCGACGCCGACTGGGCTTGGCGCCGCGGGCGTACGCACTGCTGTCTTGCTCGCTGGTGCTGGTCATAGCTGGCGTTTCTGCCTATGGCATGACCGTGCCGTCCATGATGCAGGCACATGCCGCACGCGAACCGCGCGTGGGGCATGAGGTCAAAAGTGACCTGGGGACCACGACTGGATATGCTTGGGCAAGTGTGGTCGCGCATATTGTGTTTGGCACCGGCGACGCGGACGGCGCCGAGGCCCCGGACAACGAAGTCACGCTTGCCAATGGCAAAACCATCGTGCTCACCAACACCAAGATCATCGATCGGTTGTCCAACAATAGCGTGGCGGCAACGGTGAATAAGGTCGAGCAGCAGAAGGAGCAGGACGCCCAGCAGTCCGGAAAGCCCGGTAGCTCGGATACTTCTGGCTCCGGCTCGGATTCGTCGAGTTCGGGCGGTGGCTCTGGGTCGGGTTCCTCTGCCGGAGGGTCTGGAAACGGCGGCTCGACGGGCGGCAACACTGACAACGATGCAAACTCCGGTGGCCTTTCCGCTGCTGAGGAAGAGAGCATTCACAGCTGGCTTGTGACCAAGTACAACATGCTCGACGGCTATGTTTCTCGTGCCAATGACGTGGTCTCGACCTATAACTCTACGGGAGATCCCAGGCCGTGCGACAGCCTGGTCGGGGAGATGTTTGTCATTCGAGCCGAGTTCGGTCGTCAGACATTCTCGCCCCGGTCAAAGTGGTATCAGCAGTATGCCAATCTGTGGGGCTGTTACACCAACCTATGTCAATGGGTCGGCCATTACGGCGATGATGACGTCGCGCTCGGTAACTTCAACAATAACGTGGCGGCGCTTGCCCTATGATGACCGATCTTGCATCCACCACACCACAATCGCTCGGTCGCGATCCCATGGTCGGCCTGCGCCTGGCGCGTGTCGACGGGTTTGAGCCGGCCATTGCGCTCGGTCAGGACGAACTGCCTGCCTATCTGCGTCGTTTTACGATACTGTTTGCCGACGATGCCACCATGCGCCGTGGCGGTATCGGCCGCGTGACGCGTGCCGTCAACGCCCAAGGCGAGGCCGTGGCACTCAAGCAGCTCATCTTGCCAACGTGCGATGAGTTTGACGATGCCGCCGCCCATGAGGCGCTGGTCGCCAAGTTCAAAGCGGCGTTTCGCGAGGAATACGAATGCCATCGCGCCCTTTCGGGCCTTAAGGGCTTTCCCCGCCTCTATGGCTGGGGCGAGGTCGACGGTGTGCCTGCAATTGTCATGGAATGGGTCGAGGGCGAGACGCTCGCCCGCTTGCGCTCGCGCTTTGCCGTGGACGATGCCGGCCGCCTATCGCCGCTTGTGGCGGCGCGTCTGGGTCGCGACCTGTTCGATCTGCTCTGCCGTATGAGCCTGGTGGGCGAGGGCTTTGTCCATCGCGATATCTCGCCCGCTAATATTTTGGTGCGTACGGCGCGTCTACCGCTTGACCGGCAGCTTGCCGAGGGCACCTTTGACCTGTGCCTGATCGACTTTGGCTCGTCGCTGGCGCTTGAGCCTGCGTCGGCCGTGGCCGGTACCGGCGGCAAGGCGTCGTTTACGGAGCGCTATGCCACGCTGCGTCGCGCGACGGTTGCCTATGCCCCGCCCGAGATGCTCACCGACGATATTCCCGACCTGCGCGCTTTGCGTATGTCGCCGGCGATCGACGTCTATGCCGCAGCAAGCACGGTTTACGAGCTCATTGCCGGCGCCGCGCCATACGAAGCCGCGCCGAGCACTTCGGGCACCTCGGGTTCGCGCAAAAAGACGCGCGACATCGCCAGCCCCTACCGTCTCAAGATGGACACGCTGCCCGACTATCCCATTGGTGCCCATGCGCCCGGTTGCGATTTGACTCAGCTGCTTCGTCGTGAGCCCGATGTGGCGCTCGCTGCGGCCGAGCAGGCCCAGCAGCTGGGGCTTGAGCCGGATTCCGAGGAGCTACGCGATGCGCTGGCGTTTGTCGATGCCCAGCTGTTCGACGTGGTGATGGCCTGTCTGTCCAGCCATCAAAAAGATCGTCCCGAGCCGGCGGCGGTCGAGGCGGCGCTCTCGGCGTTTTGTGACCACTATGCGCAAAATGTCGGTCGTTCGCTCCGCGGCGAGCCGCTCACGCCGTGCCCCATGGATGCGTCTGGCCGCGCGGTTCGTCGCGCGCTGATGGTCGGCGCGACGGTCGTCTGTGGCGTGGTTTGGGCTGTGGTCGTGGTTTCGGCCGCGCTGCTGGCGTCGGGCGCTCGCGTGACGGCGACTTTGGGATCGCTCGTGTGGTCTGGGTCGCTACCGGGTATTATTGCCGCACTGGCGTTGGCGCTGCCAGGCATAGCCGGCGTTGCCGCGGGGGCACTTGCGCGCGATCGGCGCTCGGGCTTCCTGCAGGGTGTGCTTGCGCTTTCTGCCTGCGAGGTTCCGGTGCTGGTTGTGGCTGCATGTAGCGTATTTTCCCAACGCGCCGTGATGGGCGGCCTTGTTGCCGCTCTGGTTGCAACCTATACGCTTACGTGGTTTTTGCTTGCGATGGGCTTTGCCTTTGAACTTCCCGTTTCGGCACCGCGACGCACAAAAGCCCAGATGGCGACTCCGCGTGCCGGTGGAGCCGCAGCTGTCCGTACTTTTGGCGGACCTGTCGAAGTATCGTCCGATTCTATTTCTACGACCAAGGAGGCCTAGGTCATGGCATCTCAAGTTGAGCTCACCCCATGCGGGGCCATGTTTGACATCTTTAAGCGCGCAGCGCATCTGAGCCATATCGAGCTGTGCGGCTTGGTGCTTTCGTCCCGTCCGCTCGCCGACGGCCGCAGCCCGCAGAGCCGAGCCGCCGATCGCTCTTGGGTTTCCCGCTTTATCGTTCGCGCGCCGGTCGGCACGCTTCAGCAGCGCTACTTTGCCGAATACGGTACCTCGGCTGCGCGTATTATGTCGCAACTGGCCCTGCGCCAGCGCAATCCCATGGACTCCACGGCTGTAATCAATATGGTGTGCGGTCCTGCAGGTGAACCGATGGTACGCGCGCTCGAAGAGTGCCACCAGGACACGAATCTCTATCGCAACGCGCTCGATCGCCTGTCCCAGGCGGTGGAACTCATGCCCGCCGAGCGCGCCGAGGTCGTGCTGGTGCTGTTTGTCGCCGTCGGTTGTTCGGCGGATGTGCGGTCCTCGGTGAACTATGCCATCGACTACGCGAACGCGACCTGCGGCGGAGGCACATCCACGCCGCGTTCGCTTGGCATGTCGCTGACTGCGGGCGAACGCGAACCCGCCCCGGCGCACCCTTTGGGCTTGCTGCGCGTGCAAAACAGTTTTGTCGTGAGCGCCCCGCGCTGGATTCAGCCGAGTGAGCAGGGTGTTGAGATTGGCGCGCTGGCCACTGGTGAGGGCGATATTACCGACGTCGGCGACGATGTCTCGGCCCGCCATGCCCATATCTGGTGCGATGCTCAAAATATCTGGCACGTCGAGGACTTGTCGTCCACCAACGGAACCGTGGTGGTAAACGGGGCCACGCGCGTTTGCATTCAGGTCGAGCCCGGCCGTTCCGCCAAGCTCAATCCCGGCGACGAGCTCAAGCTCGGCGAATCCACTACCTATGCCATCCTCTTCGGTGCCCTCTAGCCGGCAGTTAAGGACGTTCCTTTTCTGCCGGCACTTGGGGACACTCCTCGGCGCGCCAGAGCCGGTCGCCTGGGGATGGAGAGGCCATTTTGGCCCTTGGCGGTCAGTCGGGGCGAAACTAGAAGATCTTTCCGATTCGCGGCTGTTCATGCTTGTAGAGCATCTAAAACAATAGGATGTTATTCTGGAATATGCCGGGTGCGTGAACTTGCCTGTCTTAGCCTTAATAAGGTATAGGGGAGTTTGGCTCAGGGGTTCCGTGTTGTTCTTCAGCGCAGTATTGTGGGACAGATTTGCTGAGATTGGCGCCTTACACCGCAGAGCGCACGGAAGGCTCTCGATTTGTGTTCTGGCCCCAGAATACAGGGCCTGATACTTACCAACTGTGGCATGGATGTAACATCTGTAGAAATCAACCCTTTTGTTGTCGACCTTTGTAAGAAAAACACTGCCATCAACTCTTTGGATGACGAAACTAGGGTGCTTGAGGGGAGCCTTTACTCCCCTCTGAGAGATGACTCATGTTTTTCGCTTGTCGTTGTGAATCCTCCGTTACTGCCGATTCCGGATGAGATTCCTTATCCCTTCGTTTGAGATGGAGGACAATCGGGTCTGGATAAAACACTTCGTATTCTTAAGGGTGGCGATACGCATTTAGAGAAAAACGGTAAATACTGCTAATAGGGGTGACGACGATGGTGCGGGGGCGACCCGCGATGCTCTCATCAATACGTCGGATACTTGGGAAATCAGGTCTAGATGCATGTATGATGATGCTGTGTGGCTATTCAATTAATCCGCGTTCCGAATGGGTGCAGGGTATAGCTGCGACATCGTATGCTTTTGACCCGGCGCGATACTCAGATATTTCTGAGGCGGTTGACGAAGTTTATACGCACTATGCCGCGCAAGGCGTTTCGGAAGTTTGCACATCTACGTTACGGGCTTAGGTTTCTTCAAGCGAGCAGGCCGGTTGCGTTATTTCGAGCGATTTTTCTAGTCTAGACGACAAAAGGCAAAGGATTTGATGGGTATAAAACGCGGACGTTTGTGGGCGGATGCTCAAATCTATTGTGGCAATCGGGCGGTTGAAAAAGATATTTCAACCGCCCGATTGCCAGGTTCGTCGGAGGAGATGTCCGATTCCGACTCTCTTGTAGGAAGAGCTTGAGATCGTATTGGCCCAAGGCAATCTTAAAGCAGTCTCATTGGCAAATCTTCGCTCCTGTTGTGTTGAGGTGTAAGGTATCAGTGATTGATGTTTTGTGGCGGGTAGATTGGGGCCTTCCTTGATTCGATGCGTTCTCTCGAGGTTCATCAGAGCAAAAGGGGCTTTCGTCTTCATTGCTATCACGGTGATTGGAACCGCTCTCTCCTATGCCATGCCATACGTGAACGGGAAATTCTTAGATTTTCTTCTCGGTAACCGCAGCGAAAGAGACGCCGTACTCTTCGCGCTCCTGGTTGCGTCAATAGGAGTTTTCTCCACCCTCTTTACTTATTTTGCAGGAACACTTTCCATTCGCATAACCACGAGACTTTCCTTTGATCTCCTCAGGGAGGCCGTCTTGCGTTTTGAAAGAGACGATTACTTGGTGAGTCGGACCATCGATCCAGCCTATACAACGCAACGGATTATTTCCGACTCTAGCGTGGTCTCATCCTTCGTTTTGGCGAATTTTATCAGTGCGCCGCTGTCCATTGTAGCCATTCCCATCGTATTGCTTGTCATATGGTCAATTGATTCAACTCTCGCGGTGTTTTCCATCATTCTCCTCATCGTGTATTTCTGTGTAATTACTGGGTTGAGGAAACTTTTGTATAGGGTCACGTATGAGAAGAAAGAGGCGGACAGCGCCTTTTACGCCGCAATTGCATCGCAGCTTAATCAGATTCTCAACATTCAACTGACATCTTCGTACGGCAAGAGCGAACAAGCGCTCGACGCTGGGTTTAAGAGCTATTTTCCCAAAGTTTTGCGCTCCGGAAAGCTATCATATTCTCTGACATCGCTCGATGGTCTTTTCGCAGCGTTGTTTCAAGCGGTGATACTTGTTGTTTCCGGAGTACGAATCATTAACGGAACTATGTCAATAGGCGAGTACACTATCATCGGTACATACTTCGCGGTTCTCTTTAAGACTTTGAAAAGTATGATGTCATTGTTCAAATCCTATCAAGATGCCAAAGCATCATGGGATAGGACGGCTATCGCGACGAGAGAAAAGGAGAGATCGGGGTGGAATCGGACCGATTTAGCTAAACTCGATGAAATAAATGACATTTCGGTATCTGATTTGGAATTCTCGGTTGCCCTTCCAGACGGATCTGTCCGAGAGGTCCTCGGCGGGTTTTCTTTCAAGTTTTCCGGTCCTGGTACATATTGCATAGTTGGGGAAAACGGAAGAGGCAAGACGTCACTTCTTTACTTGATGCTCGGGCTATACTCATCGAAAGGCAAAGTAAAATACAACGGCGTGCCAATCGAAGAATGCGACTTGGATTACATACGTGCGAGAGAGATATCGTGCTGCCCACAGTCGTGCTTCGCGCCGGACGAAACGGTGAAAGAGCTGTTAGAGTATTTCGACACGCCCTTTTCTTCCTATCACCGGGGTGTAGATGGCCTACTTTCGCTGGAAAACAGCGTGAAGGAGTTGCTCGGGAAACGTTGCTCCGCGCTTTCGGGCGGTGAGCTGCGCCGAGTGTACTTATGGTCGGCGATTTCACGCAAGTCGTCAGTTTTGGTACTCGACGAGCCAACGACTGGGTTAGACGCTGTAAGCCGCGCCGAGCTTGCGGCCTATGTTAAGCGCAACAAGCAAAGCCAGCTGATCATCATTGTCTCTCACGATGACGAGATGGTCGGCGCGGTAGAAGGGGTAGTGGATTTAGGCAGCATGTACCGGGGTAAATGCTGACAAGTGTAGTGCTACCCAACTGACAGAGATAACAAAAAAGCGATGCAGATGCACGTAGCATTCAGTCGGTTCGGACTCGGTGCCTTCACGCCATCGCAACGCTTTCAGATATAGTTCTCATTCTCTTACTAAAGGAAACTTTAGTCTACGTTGTCTTGTCGAGACAGAGGTGAAGCGAAGTGTTGTCGCGACGTATCTTATTCCAGGTGGCTCAGTATCATCGTGAGAATCACACCAAAGTGTACTTACAATTCTCGTGTCCCACGGACAACATGAGCTGAGCATTGAGGTTCCACCCTTTGCTGCAACTACACGGGGTTGGACGGCAATGAATATGCCGGGCCGCATGCCACGCGCAGCGGGGGTCCATGCCCCAGTATGTTGCCTACAGCAGCCTCGATGTCCACGCACACATCATCTCTGCCTTCGTGTTCAATCCGTTTGCCGGAGAGTGCGAGGGTTACAAGGCCGTAGAATACGAGCCGAACAAATGAAATGCGGTATCGACGCATAGGATTAAACTGACGATTGCTTTGCACCGAAAATACGCCCGGAAAGCCGCTATGGGTGGCGGCCCGGGTTAAATTGAGAGGCCCGTCCGATCACTTTCATGTGACGAACGGTCGGGCTTCTTATTCCACTTGCCAATGCTCGGCTCATATTGGAAGAAAGCTACGCTAATGTTTGCGTGATACTCCTATTTTTTCCGAAGAAAGAATCGGATAATGAAGAATAACAATAAAAAAGGTGCCAGATATAAAGCAAGTACAAAGGTTAATCCAACGAGACCTTGCAATAATGGCATAACTCCTCCCAGACACGAGATTTTGGTATTTGTCCCCATCTTATTTTGAATTGGACCAAATAGTTCCTAGACACAAAAACTACTCGTCAACTGGATCGCACCAATCTGCTGGCAAAACACAGCTTGATTCTTTATCGACATAGCACCAATCCGCAACAGGGCACTCGGCGATGTCGTAAAAATTGCATATATCAACTCCAAGACAACAAGGCTCAACGGGAGTATGTTCATTTGAACCAACAGGATGGATATGCTTCATAACAGCTCCTCACCTTAATCCAATTAGAGACTACGTTTGATCAATGCCACAGTGATCTACAACGCAGATGCTGCCGCCATCCATGTCATAGTCGCAGTAATCGTATGCACCACAGCCATCTGCTTTATCATAAACAGTACAGATGTCAGTAATGCCCAAGAGGCAGTCAAAAGACATCGGCTTCACGCCTGCCTCGTCGCCACTTCCTGGATTAATCGGATGAATATGCTTCACGACTACCTCCCTTTGAGTGCAGAAAAACCTCAATATTGTGTATAACAAACCAAGATGTCTAGTTCACCATATTTCTAGAATGGTTTCGGCGAACGTAGCAATAAGCTTCGCAGACGGTAATCAGAAGAACGAACACCTCCACAATGGTGACAGCAATGCGCTGAACCGCTTATTCCGATACAGTAGCTTCTCGTTGATTTTTCTCCTGCGAAGATGAGTGGCGGGAAATAAGGTCAAAAGCCATCTCGTAGCACATTTTTCTATATTCACATGATGCAGGGTGTAGACTCTTGGGCAAGTAGCCGTGCTCGTCTGCAGCCTCCCAGCTACAGCCCCCACCACAGAAAGACCGAGCCCAACAGTCCGTACAGTCAATTCTTTTTTCGACACCCTGACTCCAGTTTTCAATATACCTAGTTTCGTCAATTCCGGTGACGATGTTGCCCATTTTGAATCGCATCATCCCGACAAACCTGTGACAGGGGTATACGTCCCCTTCGGGAGTCACGGAAATAAAACGCCTGCCAGCCCCGCATCCGACAAAGGCGATCCTGTTGCTCATAATCAAATCAACTGCAGTTTTCAATGTTCTAAACAAGGGCTTTTCCCCTTGATCAATCTGTTTGAGATATTGATCCGCCAAATCTATTAGGCCCGCCCTGATTTTGTTTAATGAGTGTTCGTCGAGTTTGATATTCTCATCGAATGAGCTCACGGGCGAGAAGTAAATCCTTCTGAAGCCCATCTCTTTAAACTGAAGATAGTCTTCAACAAGGTTACAGTTATTATTTGTTAAGGTCGCTCTTGCGCCGAAGGGGAACGACTCGGAAAAACGACGAACGTTTTTGTCGATATCGGAGAAAGAGCCGCCTCCCGTCTTGTACGGGCGCGATGCATCGTGCTTGCATCCTGTACCATCGAGACTAATCAGAACAGAAAACCCGTGCTCCTTGAAAGAATTCACAGCAGTGTCATTCAAAAGCGTTCCGTTGGTCGTAATAGAATAGGTAAAGTTTCTATTGGGGCATATTCTTTTTGAATAGTCGACCGTTTTCCATATCAGCGGCTCGTTAATCATGGGTTCCCCACCAAAAAAGACGATCGCAAGCGTTTCGTTTTCCGATGAACTTGCGACGAGGTAGTCGACCGCCTTGAAGGCTATCTCGTCTGTCATCAGCAGAGGAGACGTTCCATAATCTCCTTTACCGGCAAAACAGTAACTACAACCAAGGTTGCATGCATGTGAAACGTGGAGTTCGATGGATCTAAGTTTTCGAGGCGTGTCTTTTGTTAAGAAAGTCCGCTCAGACAATCGTTGATACTCATCAATGTCGTCTTCAAGTTCTGCTATGGTCGTTTGGTCGTAGCCTTTCGCAGCAAGTGACTTTGTTAGCAACTTCGAGTTGACCGTTCTTCCCGATGCTTCAAATATGCGAAGCGCATCTTCTGATGCTTGGTCAACCTGAAAGCAATTGCGAGTGACCTCATCGAAGCAGTAACGACGATCACTTACTGAGAAAAAATGCATACGTTCCTCAATTTCATGCTGGACTGGCACTAACCTTGTTTATTGTTGCGCAGCTATAAAAAACCACCAGCGGGGATTCGGTGTGCGGCCCAATCGGACTCCCAAAAGGTTCTATTTGAGACTGGCAAGCTTTGTGTTGTTGGCACTTCGACAGCGCTCTTTATTCCAACATGGAGCCTCGCAGTTTGAGTCGACTTGCCTCTGGAAGGTCCGATCTTAACTTGATTTAGGATGAAAACAGATTACAGGCGCGCTCCTCTAGAAAGAAAGGAAACCAATCGCCGCCTTTCACCAGGAAAGTTTTTATAGCCCACCTCGAGCAAAATGAAAGATGCGAGAGCGATTGGGGAACAACGCGAATCTCCCCTTTTGGGTGGGAGCGAGCCTTCAGCCACCGGCGAACGACTCGCCCTGGTCAGAATCTGGAAGTGGTGCCGGGCCGCTTGGGCCTCCCCGGTGACTTCGTGGGGCTTACCTGCCTGACGTCGAGGAGTACATCCGCAAGATTCGTTCCCTATGCCGTTTGCTCTCACGCCCGCCTTAGTTCCAAGTCGGGCGAGCCGCCGCGCTCATGCGACCCGTGGCGGCGACACGTCGACGCCGCGCTCGCTGAGCACATCTTCGGTCGCGTGCGAGCACGAGGTCGCGCCGGCGCATCCGCTGGGACTGCTGTGCGTGCAAAACGGCTACGTGGTGAGCGTCCCGCGCTGGATTCAGCCGAGTGAGGAAGGCGTTGAGATCGGCGCGCTGGCAACGGGGGAGGGCGGCATCACCGACGACGTCTCGGCCCGCCATGCCCATATCTGGTGCGACGAGTCTGGCGCATGGTTTGTCGAGGACCTGTCGTCCACTAACGGCACCGTGGTGGTAAACGGGGCCACGAGTGTGTGTATTCAAGTAGAGCCCGGCCGCTCCGCCCAGCTCAACCCCGGCGACGAGCTCAAACTCGGCGAATCCACCACCTACGCCATCCTGCTCGGCGCCCTCTAGCCGGCAGTTAGGGACGTTCCTTTCCTGCCGGTACTTGGGGACACTCCTTGGCGCGTCAGAGCCAGTCGTCCGGGGATGGAGGGACCATTCTGGCCTTTGGCGGTCACCCGAGGTAAACCTTTACCGCCCGCCTATATTTGTCGAAATTACACTTAACGGCGGGGTACAATAAGCCCGCATGCGGATTTCCGTTGCGGGCGCTTCCCATCGCCGGGGCGTGCCCGGGAGCATCCGGCATGCGGCCTTTGCGGCGCTCGGTCATGTGCAAGACGGGCGGTCGGGTCTGTGGGGCGCGTCAGTTGCCCCTCGCCTCGGCATGTCTTCTCTCCACGCCACGTACCTGCTGCTGAGCCTGCCTGCCAGATGATTGGAAGCAACAGCGTAAATCCCATCACGCCAACATCCCGGCGATCGCCGGGGCCTGTATACCTATATGAGAGGAGAGGGGTATATGGCGCGTAAGTTTAAGTCTATGGACGGCAACGAGGCGGCCGCATATGTTTCGTATGCGTACACCGAGGTAGCGGGAATCTATCCCATTACGCCGTCCAGCCCGATGGCCGACCATGTCGACCAGTGGGCGGCCCAGGGTCGCAAGAACATCTTCGGCACCCCGGTCAAGGTCGTCGAGATGGAGTCCGAGGCGGGTGCAGCCGGTACCGTTCACGGTTCGCTGGGTGCCGGTGCTCTGACCACCACCTACACGGCTTCTCAGGGTCTGCTCCTGATGATCCCGAACATGTACAAGATCGCGGGCGAGCAGCTCCCGGGCGTCTTCCACGTCTCCGCGCGTTGCGTCGCTTCCCACGCCCTGAACATTTTTGGCGATCACTCCGACGTCATGGCCTGTCGTCAGACCGGCTTCGCCATGCTCGCCGAGGGCAACGTCCAGGAGGTCATGGACCTCTCGCCGGTGGCTCACCTTGCCGCCATCGAGGGCAAGACCCCGTTCCTTAACTTCTTCGACGGCTTCCGCACCAGCCACGAGATCCAGAAGGTCGCCATGTGGGACTACAAGGATCTGGCCGAGATGTGCGACATGGACGCCGTCCAGGCTTTCCGCGATCACGCGCTCAACCCTGAGCACCCGCACACCCGCGGCAGCCACGAGAACGGCGATATCTTCTTCCAGAACCGTGAGGCCTGCAACAAGGTCTACGACGAGCTTCCCGCCGTCGTCGAGGGCTACATGAAGAAGATCAACGAGAAGCTCGGCACCGATTACGGCCTGTTCAACTACTACGGCGCTCCCGATGCCGACCGCGTCGTCGTGTGCATGGGCTCCTTCTGCGACGTGCTCGAGGAAGTCATCGACTACCTCAACGCTCACGGCGAGAAGGTCGGCCTGGTCAAGGTTCGTCTGTTCCGTCCGTTCTCCATCAAGCACTTCGTCGACGTTCTCCCCGAGACCGTCCAGAAGATCGCCGTCATGGACCGTACCAAGGAGCCGGGTTCCATCGGCGAGCCGCTCTACCAGGACGTCGTCTCCGCTCTCTACGAGGCTGGCAAGACGGGCATCAAGGTCGTCGGCGGTCGTTATGGCCTGGGCAGCAAGGACACGCCTCCCGCGTCCGCTTTCGCTGTCTTCGAGGAGCTCAAGAAGGACGAGCCCAAGCGCGAGTTCACCATCGGCATTGTCGATGACGTGACCAACCTGAGCCTGCCCGAGGCCGAGGATGCGCCCAACACCGCAGCCCCCGGCACCATCGAGTGCAAGTTCTGGGGTCTGGGTGGCGACGGTACCGTCGGCGCCAACAAGAACTCGATCAAGATCATCGGCGACCACACCGACAAGTACGTCCAGGCCTACTTCCAGTACGACTCCAAGAAGACCGGCGGCGTCACCGTCTCGCACCTGCGTTTTGGCGATTCCCCGATCCGTTCGCCGTACTACGTGACCAAGGCCGACTTTGTCGCTTGCCACAACCCCAGCTACATCGTTAAGGGCTTCAAGATGGTCCGCGACGTCAAGCCGGGCGGCACCTTCCTGGTCAACTGCCAGTGGAGCGACGAGGAGTTCGCCGAGCACATGCCCGCCGTGGCCAAGCGCTACATCGCGAACAACAACGTCAACGTCTACCTGATCGACGCTATCGACCTGGCCGCCAAGGTCGGCATGGGCAAGCGCACCAACACGGTGCTCCAGTCCGCCTTCTTCGCGCTGGCCAAGGTCCTGCCCGCCGAGGACGCCCTGCAGTACATGAAGGACGCGGCTACCAAGTCCTACATGAAGAAGGGCCAGGCTATCGTCGACGCCAACCACAAGGCCATCGATGCCGGCGCTACCGCCTTCCGTAAGTTCGAGGTTCCGGCCGACTGGGCTACCGCCGAGGATGCCGCTCCCGTCGAGCTCTCCGAGGAGACCAAGTCCGCTATCGCCCAGCAGGTCAAGAACCTGCTCGAGCCCATCGATCGCATGGACGGCGACAGCCTGCCTGTTTCCGCCTTCGTCGATTGCGCCGACGGCCAGTTTGAGCTGGGCGCCTCCGCATACGAGAAGCGCGGCGTCGCCGTGGTCGTTCCCCACTGGGACGAGACCAAGTGCATCCAGTGCAACCAGTGCGCCTACGTGTGCCCGCATGCCACCATCCGTCCGTTTGCGATGACCGAGGACGAGGCTGCCGCCGCGCCCGAGGCTACCCGCACGCTCGACGCCATGGGCCCCAAGGCCAAGGGCATGAAGTTCACCATGGCTGTGTCCCCGCTCGACTGCATGGGTTGCACCAACTGCGTCAAGGTTTGCCCCAAGGGCGCCCTCGAGATGGTTCCCACCGAGCAGGAGATGGACCAGCAGCCCGTTTGGGACTACATGGTCGAGAACGTCTCCGAGAAGAAGGAGCTCATCGCGGCCAACGTCAAGGGCAGCCAGTTTAAGCAGCCCTACCTGGAGTTCTCCGGCTCCTGCGCCGGCTGCGCCGAGACCGCCTATGCACGCCTGGTGACCCAGGTCGCCGGCGACCGCATGTTCATTTCCAACGCCACCGGCTGCTCCTCCATTTGGGGCAACCCCGCTGCCACCGCTCCTTACTGCAAGGACAAGGACGGTCACGGCCCGGCGTGGAACAACTCCCTGTTCGAGGACAATGCCGAGCACGGCCTGGGCATGGCCGTTGGCTATGAGGCCGTTCAGCACAAGCTGATCGCCGCTACCCAGGACATCATCGCCGCCGATGGTCCGTCCGACGAGCTCAAGGCTGCCGGCCAGGCTTGGATTGACTCTGTCAACGACGCCGAGGCCTCCAAGACCGCTGCCGCTGCCTACGTTGCCGAGCTCGAGAAGTGCGGCTGCGAGGCTTCCAAGGCAATCCTCGCCGACAAGGCTTACCTCACCAAGAAGTCCTTCTGGATCTTCGGCGGCGACGGCTGGGCCTACGACATCGGCTTCGGTGGCCTGGACCACGTCCTGGCTTCCGGCCACAACGTCAACGTCTTTGTCTTTGACACCGAGGTTTACTCCAACACCGGCGGTCAGGCCTCCAAGGCCTCGAACCTGGGCCAGGTCGCTCAGTTCGCCGCTGCCGGCAAGGTGACCAAGAAGAAGTCTCTGGCCGAGATTGCCATGAGCTACGGCTACGTCTACGTGGCGCAGGTCGCCATGGGCGCCAACCCGGCTCAGACCCTCAAGGCCATCCACGAGGCCGAGGCCTACGACGGCCCGTCCCTCATCATCGGCTACAGCCCCTGCGAGATGCACTCCATCAAGAAGGGCGGCATGCAGAACTGCCAGGCCGAGATGAAGAAGGCTGTCGAGTGCGGTTACTGGAACCTCTTCCGCTTCAACCCCGAGGCTGCTGCCGGCAAGAAGTTCTCGCTCGATTCCAAGGAGCCCGCGGGCGGTTATCAGGAGTTCCTGATGAACGAGGCCCGTTACGCTTCGCTGACGCGTTCCTTCCCCGAGCGCGCCGAGGAGCTCTTCAAGGAGAACGAGCAGGCCGCTATGGATCGCTATCAGCACCTGCTGAAGCTCAAGACGGTGTACAACGAGGCCTAAGTCTCCCACCGCAGGATCTGAGGGCTGACCTTCGCGGACGTCCTCGGACATGAAAGAACCCCCGCTGCGCACTACGTGCGGCGGGGGTTCTTTCGTCCTGCGGAGTGTCCGCGAAGGTCAGCCCTCAGATCCTGCTACGACTACGTCCTCGGATTGTGGGGCTGAATGAAGGATGTGGCTGTGGGGGTGCCTTGTCCCGGTCGCTGTTTCGCGGCGTGGCCGCGAAACCACGCGCCACTTTGGGCATGGAGGGCTAGCTGATTGTGGCCTTCTGCTGCCCCAGTGCTGTTTCGCGCTTTGCGCGAAACATCGCAGCACTTTGGGCATAGTGGGGGAGTTGGTTGTCGCTGCCTTCTATCCCCTTGCTGTTTCGCGCCTTTGGCGCGAAAGGCGCAGTACTTTGGGCGTGGGGGCTGGCTTGCGGACTCAGATGACCTAGAGAGATATGGGTGCAAACGAGAAATCGTTGTTGGGGTCGTCCTTTTCCATAAACTCATCGAGACAGAATGTCATATAGATTGGAACGTAAAGGATCTTGCCCTCTTTGCAAAGGTTTTCGTGGCTCAGCACAACGGCCTCGGGAATTTTGTACTCGCCCACACTCATCAAACGGTCGATGGCTGCATGTGCTCGAACTTTCTTGCCCGATTTGACTTCGATTGGGACAACATGCCCGCGGGCACCTTCGATTACAAAGTCGACTTCACCGACCTCACGCGTTTGGTAGTACCACGTATCTGCTCCGAGGGCAACGAGTTCCTGTGCGACCACGTTCTCATAGAGGCCGCCGAGGTTGGGGGTTTTCATGTCAAGGTAGACGGCGCGTGCCGTGCTGCCGGGATACCGCGATGCGAGCATACCTGTATCGGACTCGTATAGTTTAAAGGCCGTCGTTTTCTCCGTCCTCTTGAGAGGGCTTCGTGCCTCCGTCACCTGGGGGACCATCAATCCAACGCCTGCGTTCACCAGCCATAGGAAATCCTGCTCGTATTTTTGAAGACGAGCTCCCTCGCCTAGAGACGAGACGATAAAGCGATGGGACTCCGCCTCAAGCTGAACGGGAATTTGCTCGAAAATGGAGCGAACGTTAAACGCTCGAGTCGATGCATATTTAGAGATATCGCTTTTGTACTGATCGACTAGCTGAATTTGAAGCTCACGCGTTCTCACGAGCGAATAGCCCGAATCGATATAGTTCTGAACGACCTCCGGCATGCCGCCGCAAACGATATAGGCTCTAAAGTTTTTGAGCATCGCCTCATGAATATAGTTTTCGACGGGACGTCTCTCGACAAGGCGGCTGCGAATATCTGCAAGCACATTTTCGCTGACGCTGTTTGCCCAACAAAACTCTTCAAAATCCATTGGCCGCATAACAATGTGCTCGACATACCCCACCGGGAAAGAAGAGATCCCCTTAAACTCAGTCCCAAGCATAGACCCCGAGAAGACATAGCTAAAGCGCCCGTCCTCGACCAGCGCCTTCATGAGCGTGACGATCTGCGGATACTCCTGTATTTCATCGACAAAGATAAGCGTATCTCCCTCAACAAGCGGTGCATCCGCAAGAAGGGCCACGCGGTTGATAAAGTCAACGGCGTTCTTAGCGCCAATGAGCACATCTCTTGCCTCGGTATCGAGCAGCAAATTGGCCTCAAAATACGACGCGTAGTTGTCTTTACCAAACGCGCGAATCGCATAGCTCTTGCCAATTTGACGCGCACCGGTAACAAGCAATGCCTTATGAGAGTTATTTTTCCAGTTCAAAAGCCTATTAGTGACCTTACGGCGTAGCATTAAAACCCCCAAATGACAAAAATTGGCAAATAGATTTGCCCTAATCATACAAAAATTGGCAGATAGATTTGGCTCTAATCATACAAAAATTGGCAGATAGCAAAGATTCGCTTAGGTCTCAAAGTCATCGAGTCGGCGCGGTGCCATGCGAAAACGCTGGGGACGCCGTTAGCGTTCTCGGCTGCTTGAGTGGGCAGGAGCGAAAGGGCATCAGTGGCGTTCATGCAATACCCGACGGTAAAGTTCCATACTGCAAACTCACAGTCGCTTGCCGCGGGATGAAGCGCGTTCGGCTATCCCTTTTGTTGGATGAAAAGCCCCGTGTTATTGCAGGGGTGCATACTTGTCTTGCAAGTGCATAGAATCTCGTATAGTGCGAGTAAATAATTGCAGTGTCCGTTATGTGTTTAGCAAAGATATAGTTTGCATAATCCAGCCTAATCTCTGCTCTAATTAAATAAAGTCGCACGTAGATGACGTAAACATGTGTGAGCTGGGCTTCTTTACGCTGAGCGGGTAAAAACGACCGTTCACCGTTAAACTATTTTCAAAATGAATAAAATGAGCGATAAAGAGAATATAAACCTTAATAAACTCGCGTATTGCACGGACGCGGGTTATTAATGGGTTGTAGGCCTTTTACAGAAAGGATTCCAGCAATGTCTAAGCCTCTTGGCAAGCCCGATCGTATTGTCGTCGCCCTCGGCGGCAACGCCCTCGGCAACAACCCCGTCGAGCAGATCCAGGCCGTGAGCAACACCGCCCACGCTCTCCTTGGTCTTATCGAGCAGGGTAACGAGATCATCATCACCCACGGCAACGGCCCGCAGGTCGGCATGATCCAGAACGCCTTCGCCGCTGCCCACGACGCCATCGGCACCCCCGAGATGCCGCTGCCCGAGTGCGGCGCCATGTCCCAGGGCTACATTGGCTATCACCTGCAGCAGGGCATCGGCCGCGAGATGCACAAGCGCTATAAGCGTTGGCACGCCGCCACCGTCGTCACCCAGATCGAGTGCGACCCGGACGATCCCGCGTTCAAGAACCCGACCAAGCCGATCGGTCCCTTCTACACCGAGGAGCAGGCCAAGGAGTTCATGGCCGAGGATCCTTCCAAGGTCTTCGTCGAGGATTCCGGCCGCGGCTGGCGTCGCGTTGTCGCTTCCCCTGATCCCAAGAAGATCGTCGAGGCTGACTCCATCCTCAACCTGCTCGACAACGAGTTCATCGTCATCGCCTGCGGCGGCGGCGGCATCCCCGTCGTCCGCGACTACGAGAACAAGGGCTGCTACAAGGGCGTTCCCGCCGTTATCGACAAGGACCTGGGCGGCGAGCTGCTGGCCGAGGACTGCGACGCCGACGTTCTGTTCCTGCTGACCGCCGTTGAGCATGTCGCCATCAACTTTGGCAAGCCCAACCAGGAGGAGCTCGAGGACATCACCGCCGACGAGGCCGAGCGCCTGGCCGACGAGGGTCAGTTCGGCAAGGGCTCCATGGAGCCCAAGGTCCGCGCCGCCATCAAGTTCGCCCGCTCCCGCAAGGGCCGCACCTGCATCATCGGCGCCCTGGACAAGGCCGCCGAGACCATGGCCGGTCTCTCCGGTACCCGCATCCACGAGTAGTCTCTACTCTGTTGCCTCTCTCGTGGGCGCCAGACAAGACGTCCACAAACTAGCCTCTCTTCATGAGCCCCGCAGTCCGCTCCGACTGCGGGGCTTTTGCTATTCACCTAGTCGTTGGGGACAGACTTAAATGAGTAGTCCAAAACGGGATCTAGTTTCCCTTGAGGTCCTCAACGGGAAAATGCATCCCGGAATTTGGCCGAAAAGCGGGATGTTGTTTCCCAAACGGACCGCTAGCGGAAAGCGCATCTCACCATTGAGTTCCAAAGTGGGATGCGCTTTCCGTACCGGCGGTTCCTGGCAATCTGGGACTACTCATTTAAGTCTGTCCCCAATGAGTGTCCCCAATGACTAGTAGTAGGCCCACATGGCTTCGATTTCGTTGAGGACCTCCACCACGCCCCAGCGGCGGGCGCTGCGGCTGGCCGAGTTGGGGTCGTAGACGCCAATCTGGTTGGCATCGTCGATGCCGTAGAGCACGATATAGTGGCCTACGTTGGTAAACGTGCCGGGGCGCACTGCGGCGATGACGGGCGCACCCGAGCGAAGTGCTTGGGTAATCGATTCGCGATTGTTATAGAGCTGCGTTCCGTTGAGCCCCAGCTGCCACGCACCGCCTGTCATAAACGACCACTCGGTGGCACCAGTGGGGGCGTAGTTGCCGGCTTCGGCCAGTGCGCATATATCGACCGGCGTCTTATCGGTGTGGCCGGTCTTAAAGATATAGACCATGGTGAGGCAAGTGGGACCGAAAGCGTTTTCGCGAATAGTGCCACCGGCATAGGGCAGCTCCGACCATGCGGGGTCAATTTGGTAGATGTGGGGCATGGTGCCGGCACTCCACTGCGAGCGTGGGGTCGAGAACGCAAAGGAGTAACCGGGTGCGACGGGAGCTTTAAGCAGCTTGTCCTCGGCAGTGGGCTCGAGACCGGCTGATCCGTGAGAGATACAGGATCCCAAAAACACAAAGACGAGGCAGGCGGCGATGGAGCAAAGCGCAAGGCGCAGGCGGCGGGCCGGAAGCGCGTGGCTTGTGAAATGCGACGCGGGGCGAGGGGCGGAATTGCCGCGATCGCGTTGAGGTCGCGAAAAGGAGCGCTTAACGTAGTAGTCGGTCTTACGGCGATCGTAGCGGCGTGGCTGCGATGTGTCGGTCTGGCGTTGGCGTGTGCTCGTACTCATGCGGTCTGACTGCTGCACGGTACGGCTTTGTTGCCGCGAAGAAGCCCCGAGCTGCTCTTGGGGGCGCTGCGGGTTGTCGTTGTCGGAGGTGCTTCTGGGCGTTGGCGTGGTGCGGCCGGCAAGGCGCACGCTTTGTGGCCGTTGGTCGCCGTCATTGTATCCATATGCCATTCGAATCACCTTGCCTCATGTGTAACTTGTCTATCCTACATAAAAAGAGGCGCGACACATGGGTATGTGCGCCAAAAGCCTGACAAATGGTATGAACGTTGCCGCGCCGCGCGCCAAGCGTCACGGCAACATGTATTCAAAAGCAGACAAGATGAAAGCGTCCAAGACGAATGACGTCTTCCGCCATTCGTCCCAAAAACGGCGCCGCTCGTTTTGCAGTTCTGCCTTCGGTCGAGCCACAAGCGGCGCTGCTGTGCCAAGGCCGTATCTTAAAGCCACGAAATAAAAGCGCGCGGCAAAACAGACCGCGCAAGGGGTGACGCCAAAGAGGCGTCAATAAGGAAAGGAGGGGAACAATGGCGGACAAGAACGCAGAAGTTGCAGTCGAAGGTAACGGCGGCATGAAGAAAACGCTTTCGCTCTGGAACTTCTTCACCATCGGTTTCGGTGCCATCATCGGTACTGGTTGGGTCCTGCAGGTCGGCGACTGGATGGTCGTGGGCGGCGGTCCCGTTCCCGCTATGATCGCATTCCTCTTGGGTGCAATCTTCCTCGTGCCCGTCGGAGCTGTTTTCGGTGAGCTCACGGCTGCTATCCCCATCTCGGGCGGCATCGTCGAGTATGTCGACCGTAGCTTTGGCCGTACGCTGAGCTACATCACCGGATGGCTTTTGGCCCTGGGCAACGGCATCCTGTGCCCGTGGGAGGCCATCGCCATTTCGACCCTCGTGTCCGAGATGTTCGGCAGCCTGCCCGGTCTTGAGTGGCTGCGCGCCGTCAAGCTCTACACCATCTTGGGCGCCGACGTTTACTTGTTCCCGACGCTAATCGCGCTCGGCTTTGCAGTCTACGTCATCTTCCTCAACTTCCGCGGTGCCAGCTCGGCCGCCAAGCTCCAGGCCTTCCTGACCAAGGCCCTGCTCTGCGGCATGCTGCTCGCCATTGGTGTCTCGCTGTTCACCGGTTCGCCGGAACACGCCATGCCCGTGTTCTCCCAGGTCACCGGTGCTGGCGGCGGCAAGCCCGCTACCGAGGGCACCAGCCTGTTCGCCGGCATCGTGTCGGTCCTGGTTTTGACCCCGTTCTTCTACGCCGGCTTCGATACCATTCCTCAGCAGGCTGAGGAAGCAGCCGAGGGCCTCAACTGGAACAAGTTCGGCAAGATCATCTCCCTGGCCCTGCTGGCCGCCGGCGGCTTCTACATGGTCTGCATCTACTCGTTCGGCACCATCCTCGACTGGCATGAGTTTGTTAAGAGCCCGGTTCCCGCGCTTGCCTGCCTCAAGGGCATCAACATGCTCCTGTACCTGGCCATGCTCGTCATCGCCACGCTTGGACCCATGGGCCCGATGAACTCCTTCTACGGCGCCACGAGCCGCATCATGCTCGCCATGGGCCGAAAGGGCCAGCTGCCCGAGAAGTTCGCCGAGGTCGATCCCAAGTCCGGCGCTCCCAAGCTCGCCTGCGTCGTTCTGGGCGTCATCACCGTCGTCGGTCCGTTCCTTGGCAAGAACATGCTCATCCCTCTGACCAACGTGTCGGCTCTCGCCTTCATCTTCTCCTGCGGCATGGTCGCCCTCGCTTGCCTGCGCATGCGCTTCACCGAGCCCGACCTGCCTCGTCCCTACGAGGTGCCCGGCGGCAAGTTTGGCATCTGCCTCGCTGTCGCTGCCTGCGCCGTCATCATCGGCTTGCTCGTGATCCCGTTCTCTCCCGCCTCCCTCAACATGGTGGAGTGGAGCATCGTGATCGGCTGGCTGGCCATTGGCCTGGCCCTCATGGCTTTCACCAATTCCCGCAAAAAGTAACGCCTGGCCGGGGCGGATCGGGTGCGCGGAATCCTCTCTCCCGCGCACCGAACCCGGCGCCACTTGGGTAGCTTTGTGAGGCCTTAACCCAACACGGCCTCGCCCACTATATGGATCCATAAGGAGGAACCATGTCCACTAAGTATGCAATCGTTGGCGGCAAGCTCATCGACGGTACCGGTGCCGAGCCGGTCGAGAACTCCCTCGTTCTCGTCGACGACAACGGCAAGATCGAGTACGCCGGCACTATGCAGGACCTTCCC
This sequence comes from Collinsella sp. OM08-14AT, assembly GCF_003438115.1. Lineage (NCBI taxonomy): Bacteria > Bacillati > Actinomycetota > Coriobacteriia > Coriobacteriales > Coriobacteriaceae > Collinsella > Collinsella sp. OM08-14AT. Next base: position 10,099 of record NZ_QSTE01000002.1, on the reverse strand, counting down.
GAGGGCGTTGAGGTTATCGACGCCGCCGGCAAGACCGTCCTTCCCGGTCTGATCGACACCCACCTGCACTTCTCGGGCAACCTGACCGACGATGACACCGATTGGGTTATGCAGCCGCTCCTCGAGAAGCAGGCCGTCGCCGTCAAGCAGGCCTACGACTGCCTCACCCACGGCCTCACCACCGTCTGCGAGATCGGCCGCTTTGGTATCCAGATCCGCGACTGCATCGACAAGGGCGTCTTCAAGGGCCCGCGCGTTCTGGCCACCGGCCTTGGCTTCTGCCGCGTTGCCGGCCACGGCGACTCCCACCACTGCAGCCAGGAGCTCAACAAGGAATCGCACCCCTGGGGCGATCAGGTCGACGGTCCTTGGGATCTGCGCAAGGCCGTCCGTCGTCGCCTGCGCGAGAACCCAGATGCCATCAAGATCTGGGCTACCGGTGGCGGCATCTGGCGCTGGGACTCCGGCCGCGACCAGCACTACTGCTCCGAGGAGATCCAGGCTGTGGTCGAAGAGGCCAAGATGGTCGGCATCCCCGTGTGGAGCCACTGCTACAACAACCACGCCGCTGCCTACGATTCCGTTCGCTTTGGCTGCGAGCAGCTGATTCACGGCTTCGATATCGATGAGCGAACCATGGACCTCATGGCCGAGCAGGGCACCTTCTTCACCCCGACGATCGCCTTCCTGCCCACCTGGTACGCCACCTATCCGCCCGTCTACGTCCCCGAGCTGCACGACAAGTACGAGGGCACCCTGGTCGAGAAGGAGCTGCAGCGCAACTACGACTGCCTGCGCGAGGCCAAGAAGCGCGGCGTCGTCATGACGATCGGCTCCGACTCCTTCTCCTTCGTCACCCCGTACGGCACCTGCTCCATCGAGGAGATGTACGAGTTCGTCGACAAGATCGGCTTCACTCCGGTCGAGACCATCACCTGCGCCACCCTCAACGGTGCCAAGATGTGCCACATCGAGGACGAGACCGGTTCCATCGAGGCCGGCAAGTGCGCCGACCTGCTGGTTGTCAACGGTGACGTCGCCGCCGACATCCACGTGCTCAACACCGACAACATGGACGTCATCATGAAGGATGGCTGGATCGTCGAGGCTGGCACTTTTGGTGAGGCTAACAAATACAGCGCCTAAGATACCGTTTGTCGATGGCTTGATGTAAAACACAGTTTTTGATTGCATAATGCAATGGAGAGGGTCGCTTGCGGCCCTCTTTATTGCTATGGGTGCTAAGGACAAGAGGGGATGACGGTGGATTTAAACAGGCTGATTCTGGGCAAGAGCTACAACTCTACCAAGGTCTTTCGTACGGCCCAGCATGTGGTTCAGGCCATCCTGCTCGGTATTGTCGTTCCGGCGCTTATCCTGCTGCTTATCTGGGATTTAACCGATAATCCCAATCCCGTTCCGGGCGTTGTCGTTATTGCCGGTCTGGTCATGCTGTGCTTCTTTTTCTCGTATGTCTTTGTGGTCCCCGACGACCTCACATCGAGCGCAACCGACCGTACGCTCGCCATCGCATCAAAAATATTCGCCTACACGTCGCGCGGCCTTACGCCCGAAGCGGCCCTGGGCGCCTCCAAAATCATTCTGTCCGAAACTATCGCCTCGGCCATCTGCTTTACCGACGGCAAGCAGGTGCTGGCGAGCTGGGGCGAGGACTCGGCAAAATGCCCCGCGGGCACTCCGGTTGTGCTGCGGACTACGCTCAACGTGATCAACAGCGGTGAGCAAAGCGTATTTTCGCGCGATGCCTCGACTGAGACGGGCGGCTACTTTCCGCGCCTGCGCGCCGGTATCGTCGCACCGCTCACCGTGCGCGGGCATTGCGTGGGCACGCTCGAGCTGTATTATCCCCGTCTGAGCAGCATCGATATGCGCCAGACGGCGCTTGCCTCGGGCTTTGCCGACCTCATTTCCACGCAGCTTGCGAGCTTTGAGCTCGAGCGCCAGGACGAGCTTACAGCTCGCGTGGAGCTGCGCGCCTTGCAATCGCAGGTCGATCCTCATTTTCTATTCAATACCATCAGCACCATCGTGTCGCTCGTACGTACCGAGCCGGACAAGGCCAGGTCGCTGCTGATCGACTTTTCCAATTACTACCGTCAGACGCTTTCTGATTCCGATACCCTCACAACGCTCGAGCACGAGGTGGAACAGGGCACTCGCTATGTCAATCTTATGCAGGCCCGGTATGGCGACGGCCGTCTGCGCGTTTCGGTCGACATCGACTTTGAGGTGCGCGATTGCATGGTGCCGCCGTTTATCTTGCAGCCGTTGCTCGAAAACTGCATCAAGCACGCGCAGCGCGAGACCGAGCCGCTTTCTATTCATGTTAGGGCTTTTGAGACCGATGACGGTTTGGAGATCATCGTCGAGGACGACGGCATCGGTATGAGCGAAGAGGTCTGCGCACATCTGTTTGAGCAGCATCGCCTGGAGGAGCCCGAGAGCATTACCGCCGACGGCTCCGTCAAGCGAGGTTGCGGCCTGGCGCTCTTCAACGTGCTTCAGCGCATCCATTTCTTTTACGGAGAAGATTCCGGCATGCGCGTGAAGTCCCAGGAGGGCGTGGGAACGCAGGTCATCGTCGAGCTGAACGGCGAGCCGCATGAGCCGGCGCCGATGAAGGTGTAGCGCGCGGTTGGATTGAGAGAAAAAAAGAGGGGAAGCGCATATGTCCGAGGGATGGAACATCTTGGTGGTTGATGACGAGCCTCCTATTAGGGCTGAGCTACGTTATCTGCTGGAAAAGGATGCACGTGTGGGACAGATTGCCGAGGCGGGCAATGTCACCGAGGCCGTGGAGTCGATTCTGTCGAACAAGCCCGACGTGCTGTTTTTGGATATCACGATGCCCGGCCGCTCGGGAATCGAGCTTGCCGAGACGCTGCAGAACCTAAAAACGCCGCCGGTCGTGGTGTTTGTGACGGCATTTGCCGAGTATGCGGCCGATGCCTATAACCTCGATGCCATTGATTACGTCGTCAAGCCGGTCGAGGATGCCCGCCTGTCAAAGGCGCTCGATAAGATCGAGGCCGCCCTGGGCGTTCGTCGTGTCGTCCATGCTCCGCGCCAGCCCTTGCGCCTGACGGTGGATCGCGGGGGCAAAAAGGTGTTCATCCCCGTGGCGGATGTCTGCTACTTTGAGGCGCGTGCCGATTTTTGCAACGCCGTCTGCGCCGAGGGAACATATCTGATCAATGAGTCGATCTCTTCGCTCGAACGTCGCTTGGGCTCCGAGGGCTTTATTCGCGTTCATCGCAGCTATCTGGTCAATTTGGAAGACGTGCACAATGTTGAGATTGGCTCCACGGGGTTGATGGAGCTCAGGCTCGACCGCGTGAGCTCGACGGTGCCGGTGTCCCGTCGTCGTGCCGCCGAGGTCAAGTCGCACCTGGGGCTTGCGTAAGAGGCTTGCGTGCTGTCGTTTACCATCGCAGGTTTGGTATGGGCGCGCGGTGGGCATAATGGGTGGCATCGAATGAAATCGAAAGGATCATTATGCCCGCGCTTATCACCCATCATCTGTTTGGCGAGGAAAGCATCGACCGTCTTCCGCAGGGCGTCATCACGTCCGATGAAGAGCGCATTGCCTTTATCTTGGGCAACCAAGGCCCCGACCCGTTTTTCTTTCACATTCTGACACCGCGTGTTTCCGACTGTACGCTGCTGGCGCAGGTCATGCATCGCTCGCGCATGTCTCGCCAGTTCGCGTGCCTGCGCGACGGCGTGTCGCATCTGCTGCCGCGCGACGCCAGCTTGGGTCGCGCCTTTGCGCTGGGCCTGCTGTCTCATTACGTGCTCGACCGCAACGCCCATCCCTTTGTCTATGAGCAACAGTTTGGCATCGTGGAGTCCGATTCAGAGCTTGAGGATTCGAGCAGTCAGGTCCATGCCGTGATCGAGAGCGACCTGGATGTACTGATGCTGCAGCTTAAACGCGATGGCGCTACGGTCGACGATTACCCGCCGGCGGGCGAGATCGTCACCACCGATCGCATCAATCGCGTTGCCGGCGTGCTGATGAGCTATGTTGCCGGACGCGTGTACGGCATTGACATTCCGGCGGGGGAGTACGGTGCCGCCGTTGCCAATATGCAGCGACTTTACCGCGCGATTGAGCCGGCTGGCTCCGTAAAGACGCGCGCGATCTCGTTGGTTGAGGGCTTGGTGCACGACTACTCGCTGCTCGACGGCCTTGCCCATCGCGTGACGACGGAGCTGCCCGAGCGCACCGGTAACCTGGGCCACTTGGCATGGAAGAACCCCTTTACCGATGAAGTCTCGACCGAGAGCTTCCCCGAGGTCTTTGACCGCGCGCTGCTCGATTACGAGTGCACGGTTGCCCGCTTTATCGAGACCGGCGATATGGAAGCCGTGACCAACCATGTCAATTACAGCGGTCGCGTGCTCAATGTCGATGAGGAGTTCGACCGCGAGGAATAGGGTCCGTGAGTGCCCCTTTGCCGAATCCTTACCGGCGGTTCTGGACAATTGGGGTACGATGAACTAACTGCATATCGGGCGAATACGAAGGGTCCCTGTCCATGAAATACACCAAGCTCGAGCGTAACTGGGTTATGTATGATGTGGGCAATTCGGCCCTCGTGCTGCTCAATACCTCGGTGGTGCCCATTTACTTTAACGCCATCAATACCGGCGCTTCCTCGGCCGACCTGGTGGTCGCCTGGGGCAATGCGCAGACGATCGCCTCGCTGGTCATCGCCATGCTCATGCCCATTCTGGGCGCGCTTGCCGACTACGCTGGCAACAAGATCAAGTTCTTCTTAGGCTTCTTCCTCACGGGCCTGGTGCTTTGCCTGGCGCAGGCTATCCCAATGTCCGCCATGGCATTTTTGACCGTGTACGTGCTGTGCACCATCGGCCTTAACTCTTCTATGACGTTCTACGACGCCATGCTGCCCGACATTACCACCGACGAGCGCATGGACGCCGTGTCCAGCTCGGGCTATGCCTGGGGCTACATCGGTTCCACCGTGCCGTTCATCATCTGCCTGGCGCTTATCATGGGTGGTCCCGCTCTTGGTGTCCCCACCATGCTGGCAACGCGTCTGTCGTTTGTCATCACTGGTGCCTGGTGGCTCATCTTTACCCTGCCGCTCATTCGCACCTATAAGCAAAAGTACGGTCGCGAGCGTGGTTCCGAGGACACCATCGGCCACATCGTGGGCGGCGTGTTCTCCGAGGTCGGACACACCATGCGCGAGATCGCCCACAACAAGACCGTGCTGGTCTACATGATCGCGTTCTTCTTCTACATCGACGGTGTGCACACGGTTATTTCTATGGCAACCAGCTATGGATCGGCTCTGGGCATCGACTCGACCCAACTGGTGCTGGCTCTGCTCGTTACGCAGTTTGTGGCCTTCCCGTCCGCCATCATCTACGGTAAGCTCGCCGGCCGCGTGGGCACACTCAATATGATCATGGTGGCCGTCGCCGCCTATATGGGCATCGTGCTCTTTGCCGCGTTTTTCTTAAAGACCGCCTTTGAGTTTTGGGTGCTCGCTATTTTGGTCGGCCTGTTCCAGGGCGGCGTGCAGGCGCTGAGCCGCAGCTACTTCGGCCGCATTATCCCCAAGGAAAAGTCCAACGAGTACTACGGCTTCTTCGATATCTTTGGTCGTTACGCAAGCGTTATGGGCACCTTCTTGGTGTCGGTCGTCACCTCGCTGACCGGCAACCCCTCGCTGGGCGTCCTTTCCATTGGCGTGCTGCTGGTGGTGGGCTTTGTGCTGCTGGTCCGTCTGTCCCGCATGTCTCAGACGGCAGAGCAGGCTGCATAGGAACTTGCCGGTAATTGCGTCCGCCGCGATACTCTTTTGGGGTTATCCGCAATAAACATTCTGACTTTCGAACAATGATTAGCCCAAGTGGGTATGATGGAGTCAGCTAGGTCGCGGGGCGTCGCCTGTGTTTGGCGGCGTCCCGTTTTTGTGTTGCAGGGAGGGTAAGGCATGAACGCCACGGTCGTGATTCCAACGTATTGGGCGGGCGATGACGCTCGCGCAAACGCCCCTGGCACCTATGACCATTCGACACGACTCAACGCCGACAATCCCGAACTCGACCGCTGCCTGGCCTCGCTTGAGCAGGTGCGCGACATCCCGCGCATCATCCTTTTGGTGGTCTGTCCCGTTTCTGCCACAGCCGATGTGTCGCTGCGCGTGCACGAGATTGTCGACGCGCATCCCACGCTCAAGGTCACCGTTGTCACCAACGCCCAGGCCTCGCGCATCGCAGACCGGGTTGCTCAGATCGCGCCCAAGGGTTCGGGCGAGTGCGTGAGCCTGCGAGGCTACGGTGCCATCCGCAACATGGGGCTAGCCTGTGCCGCTGTGCTGGGGCATGACGCGGTTATCTTTTTGGATGACGATGAGACTGTCATCGACGCCGACTTTATGAAGCGCGCGACCTATGCGTTGGGGCAGCAGACGCGTCAGGGCTTGCCGATCTTGGTCAAGAGCGGCTATTTCTACGATCGCGACGGCTCGCCGCTGGCTCCCACGGACAAGGCGGGCATCTGCCATCGTTGGTGGACCAAGCGCATCGAGTTCAACCGTTGGATGAAAAAGGCGCTCTCGGGCACCCGCATCTCGCGCTCCAACTACGTGTGCGGCGGCCTGATGGCCCTGCACGCCCGCGCCTTTACGCGTGTGGCCTTTGACCCGTTCATCACCCGCGGCGAGGACTTGGATTACCTCTTTAACATGCGCATGTTTGGCTACGACGTGTGGTTCGATAACGAGTGGACCGTGCGCCATCTGCCTCCGGAGTCCGAAAAGCGCTCACCGCGCTTTATGCAGGATGTATACCGTTGGTACTACGAACGGGCCAAGTTGACGTTCGCCGCGCATCAAAAGGAGCTCATCCCCGTTACGGCGGCATCGCTCATGCCCTACCCGGGCCCGTGGATTTCGCGCGAGCTCGACGACCGCGTGCGCAAGACCGCTATGGTCCGCAGCGTGTTTACCCGCGAGCATGAGGGCTACCTGCGCATCTGGCGCCATGGTATTGACGAGACAAAGACCTACGCGCGCCAAAACGCCGCAAGCTACCTGCGTTTCCAGAGCTTTTGGCCCAAGATTATGGACGGTCTCTGGCGTGACGCACAACTGATCAGTATCCTGGAGGGGGCCGAATGATCGACCGCCGCGCCCAGCGCGATAGTTCAATATCAATCTTTCGCATCATTGCCGTTGCCTGCGCCATTTGCGTGTTGGTGTACTTTATTTTTGCCTTGGTGACCGGTATCGAGCCGATCGCCACGGTGATTGCCTGCGCGCTGCTGTGCATCTTTCTGTGCATCTTTATCTTTTTGACGCTCAATCCCGATTCGGTGCGCTCCCAGTACACCGAGGAGACGCTCTCGGTGGCCTCGGCCATGCTCGAGGACATTAAGGGCGGTCTGACGCAGGAGTCGGCGCGTTTGGTGTGCCGGCGCATTTTGCCCGAGACGCGCGCCATGACGGTGGCCATCACCGACGAGGGCAACGTGCTTGCCTGCGCGGGAGAGTTTGAGGAAAAACTACTGCCAGATTCTCCCATCCACACGCTTGCCACACGCTACGTTATCGAACATGGCATCGTGCAGTCGTTCAACCGTATGGTGGATGTCGTGGGCTCGGACGGCTCGCACAACCAAGTTCCCGCCGGCATTATCGCCCCCATCAAGGTAGGCGATCGTACCGTCGGCACGCTCAAGTTCTACTACAAGACCCCGCGCGCCGTCGACCGTACCCAGTACGCGCTTGCCTCGGGCTTTGCCGAGATCTTGTCCACGCAGCTCGCCATCCACGAGCTCGAGGTGCAAAAGGAACTCACGGCGCGCGCCGAGGTGCGTGCGCTGCAGGCGCAGATTAACCCGCACTTCCTGTTCAACACGCTGAACACCATTGCATCGTTTACGCGCACCGACCCGCTGCGGGCCCGCGAACTGCTTCGTGAGTTCTCATCGTTCTATCGTGCCACGCTCGACAACTCGGGATCGCTTATTCCGGTCTCGCGCGAGGTCGCACAGACCAAGCGCTACCTTACCTTTGAGAAGGCCCGCTTTGGCGAGGACCGCGTGCTTGCGACGTTCGATGTGTCCGAGGACGTGGAAGATACGCTGGTGCCGGCGTTCGTGATCCAGCCGATTGTCGAGAACGCCGTGCGTCATGGTATGGGCGATGACGACGCCCTGAGGATCGACGTGACCGTTCACCAAGACGGCGAGGATGCAATCTTGATTGCCGTGGCCGATAATGGCGTGGGCATGGATGAGGGTACCGCCGCCAGACTGTTTGACGAGCGCTCTGCCCGTCCCGACGCCAGCTCTCCCCAGGGTGGCGGCGCCGGTGTGGCCATGCACAATATTTCGGAGCGCATCCATCGCTTTTTTGGGCCGCACTCCTATACGCGTGTCGAATCGGCGCCGGGCAAGGGCACCAAAGTGCTTCTTCATCTTGATTTGTCAGAGAGCATCTTTGACATTCAAGAGTAAAATAAAAAGCTACGGGCTCAACGTCATGCGACGGACGCCCGGCGTAGTTAGTTGACGAAAGGTTTTATCCCTATGCTGCGTGCGATGATTGTGGATGATGAGGCGCCGGCTCGCTCGGAGCTTCGCTTCCTGCTCGAGCAAACGGGCAAGATCGGCACGATCACGGAGGCGTCGAGCGTCCGCTCCGCCATCGAGATGCTTATGGAAAGTCGCGTGGATGTCGTGTTTCTCGATATCTCGATGCCCGGTGCCTCGGGCCTGCAACTTGCCGAGGCGCTGCATAAGCTCAAAAATCCGCCGGCGATCGTGTTTGTGACTGCGTATAGCGACCATGCGGTCGAGGCATTCGACGTGGATGCCGTCGATTATCTGATGAAGCCGGTCGAGGAAGCTCGCTTGGATCGCGCGATCGAGAAGGTCATGCAACGCACCAAGCCGGTTACGGACAGCAAGGTGACCATCGAGCGTATCCCGGTGGAAAAGGGCGGCCGCAAGGTGCTCATTCCCGTGGACGACATTCGCTTTATCATGGCCAAGGACGATTACTCCTGCATCTATACCGTCGATGATCGCTTTTTGTCGACGACCTCGCTGGCGCAGTTTGAGGCCAAGCTCTGCGACTTTGGCTTCTTCCGTGTTCACCGCCGCTATATCGTTAACTTGGCGTGCGTCACGGACGTTGAGACGGTGCCCTCGGGCGCCATCCAGCTGGGCATTACGGGCGTCGACGAACGCGTGCCGGTTTCGCGCCGCCGCGTCGTGCCGCTCAAGAAGGCTCTGAGTCTCTAGCACACTGGCCCCGCAGCCCTGTGGACCCATCGTCTGCGGAGCCGTGGGGCCTTTTTTGTATGTATCTGCCGAATCGTTTTTTGCGGAAGGGATCCCATGAACAGTGCAAGCGCCAAGCGTATCGACATCATCTCGGACACCCACGGCTATCTTTCGCCTGCGCTCCTGGATGAGCTTGAAGGCGCAGACCTGATTATCCACGCCGGCGACCTCACGTCAGAGATGGACTACGAGCACCTATGCACCATCGCCCCCGTGCGGGCCGTACTGGGCAACAACGATTACTACCGCGACTACGGCCCCGATGTAGACCGTCTTGCGCTCTTTACTTACGAAGGCCTCAAATTCGCCGTAGCCCACTACCGCGAAGACCTTCCGGTGGGATCCGTAGACGTAGCTATCAACGGCCACACCCACGTAACCAAAGAAGCCCAAGTGGGTCGCTGCTTAGTCCTCAACCCGGGCAGCGCCAGCTACCCCAGAGGCACCCGAGGCCCCACCATGGCCAGAATGCTCGTCAAAGACGGCAAGATCCTAAGCACCAAGTTTATTGACTTGGACTAACCGCAACAAAAACGGGGGATGCAGATGCGTCCCACGTTTCCATTTGAGCCAAAGGCAGAGCTTCAGCAAGATCCTTAGACAAACCCCGCCGCGGAGAACGGGGCCGCCGAGCCGCGAAGCGGCGAGGAACAACAACGACTCGAACAAAGTGACGACAGGGAGGGTCTCCGGGGCTGGGGGCGGGGGTTAAGTTTGTCGCGAGTTCCGCACGCAAAGGAAAGCACT
>NZ_QSTE01000019.1:0-39158 GCF_003438115.1 Collinsella sp. OM08-14AT | reverse complement strand
AGAGCATTTCCCAGTTGACAAAACTATAGGAACACCCCCTGGCTTAGGAGGCTTTAACCTGAGTGGTTCGCGAGCTAGCGGGCCTGCTTTACCTTGGCCGCTGCTTCGACAAACGACTTCCACAGGTTAAAGTCGGTCTCGAGCGTCTTCCACGTGTACTCAGGGTGCCATTGCACGCCCAAGCAGAATGGCTGGCCTTCGACCTCGATGCACTCGGGAACGCCGTCGGTTGCCTTGGCGACCAAACGCGTGCTCTTACCCAGATGATCGACGCAGCAGTGGTGTGCGGAGTTGGTCTGGATCAGCCTGTGCCCGCCAAGCGCGCGCTCCAACAGCGAGCCCGGCACGACCTCGACGGGATGCACGGGGTCGTTGAGCACGTGGGTATGGCGCCACTGCGTGCGGCCCTCGCGAGCGCCCAAGCTCGGCACGTCCATGCACAGGGTGCCGCCAGTGGCGACATTGAGCAACTGCGTGCCGCGGCAGGTGGTAAAGAGCGGCTTTTTGGCGCGGAGTACCTCGCCGACCAGCTTAAACTCAAAGCTATCGCGGATCTCGCAGCAGAGGGTGGGGTCGTAGGGTTGATCATCGCCCCAACGTTTGGGGTTGACATCGGGGCCGCCGGGAATGGCGATGCCGTCGGCGATATCGACGTAATGACGGATGACCTCAATGTCCTCGGTGATGGACATCTGCAGCGGCAGGCCGCCGGCGGCAAGGATGGCATCGACAAAGACACTTGCGATTTCCTCGTTGGGGGAGAGCGTTTCGCTTAAAAACGGCTTCGCCTCTTCCCAGCGCGGCGCCACCAGGATGAGCGGACGGTCGGCGGGGTCGACGTTGACGTGCGGGGTGTATGACGATGAAGTGCGAGTTCCGATCATAGGTGTTGCTTTCGAGTTTGGATGGTCATGGCGAGCGGATATGGCAATTGGGCTAGTGGCCCTTGATGGAGTTGAGGAAGTCTTGGGCGCGCTTGGTCTGGGGATGGTCGAAGAACTCGTCGGGCGTGCCGGTTTCCACGATCTGGCCGTCGGCCATAAACACGACGCGGTCGGCAACGCGGCGGGCGAAGTTCATCTCGTGCGTAATGACGATCATCGTCATGCCCTGCTGGGCCAGGCGGACCATGACCTCGAGCACCTCGTTGATCATCTCGGGGTCAAGGGCACTCGTGGGCTCGTCGAAGAGCATGGCCTTGGGCTGCATGGCGAGCGAGCGGGCAATGGCCACGCGCTGCTGCTGGCCGCCCGAGAGCTGAGCGGGCACCTTGTCGGCCTGTTCGGCAACGCCCACGCGGCTCAGCAGGTCCATGGCGCGCTCACGAGCTTCCTCCTTGGACACGCCCAGCACGTCGACCGGCCCCAGCATGACGTTCTGCAGCACCGTCATATGCGCGAACAGGTTGAACTGCTGAAACACCATGCCCAGCTCGGCGCGCATGCGGGCAAGATCCTTGCCTTCCTGCGGCAGAGGCTCGCCCTCGATGAGGATCTCGCCCGAGTCGATGGTTTCCAGGCGGTTGATGGTTCGGCACATGGTCGACTTGCCCGAGCCCGAGGGGCCGATCACGACGACGACTTCGCCGCGGTCGACCGAGAGATTGATGTCGTTGAGGACGTGCAGATCGCCATAGTGCTTATCGACGTGCTTGAGCTCGATCAGCGGCTGATTACCGGTAGAAGAAGTGCTCTGTGCCATGGTGCTCGGCTCCTTATGACTCGAAATGGTAAATCGTTAGCGAATGATGGTCGCGCCGGTCTTGTGCGAAACGTAGACAGCGGCCTTGTTGATTGCAGCGTTGATGAGGATATAGATGACCGCGATCACCAGGTAGACCGACACGAGGGCGTCGTAGTTGGTAATGAGCACGCGGGCGTTTTGCATAAGGTCGGGGTAGCTCACCACGTAGGCGACGGTGGTGTCTTTGACGACGACCACAAGCTGCGAAATCAACGACGGAATGATAAACCGAATAGCCTGCGGCAGGACGATTTTAAAGGTGATTTTAGCTTTGGAGAGACCGAGCGCCTGGGCGGCCTCGACCTGGCCGCGCGGCACGGCATTGACGCCGGCGCGGAAGATCTCGGCGAGTACGCCGGCCGCGGCGAGCGCGACGGGAAGCGTGAGCATCCAAAACGACGGCAGCGCGATCTTGTACTGGGGCAGCACCAAAAAGAAGAAGTAGATGAACAGCAGGCTCGGCACGCCACGGAAGAAATCGGTGAGCACGCGGCAGACCAGCTGCAGCGGCTTGATGTCGCTGGTACGGCCGAGCATGAGGGCTAAGCCCAGTACCAGCGCGATGGCGCCGGCGGTGAGCGCGACCTTTACTGTGCCCTCAAAACCGGCAAGCAGGAACTTCCAGGTGGTGAGGTGCGTAAAGAAGTACCAGTAATGGACCGAAAGCTGGCCGGTCACATAAAAGCGCTGCAGTACCAGAGCGATGAGCGCGGCCACGGCAACAAGTGAGATGGCGGTGCCGACGCGAATCTTGGCGCGCATCTTGGGGCCGGGAGCCTCGTAGAGCGCATCGCGCATGGTGAGCGCGGAGGTGGAGTGCTTGCTCATCGGAGGATCCTCACCTTCTTATCGATATAGTTGCCAATGTGGCTTACCACAAAGGCCGTGCCCAGGTAGCCGAGCGCCGAGATAAAGAACGCGGCGACGCCGCCGAGCGAGCGCGTGTTGATGTAGCTCACCACGCCGGTGAGCTCCTGCGGTTTAAGCGGCACCTGACTGCCGAGCGCGGTGGTGAGCATGACGGCGATAAAGAGGTTGGTCATGGGCAGCACGCTCGAGCGCAGCGCCTGCGGAATCACGATCTTGGCGAGGATACGGCTGAAGCTCATGCCCAGCGAGCGGGCGGCTTCCACCTGGCCGACACCGACGGTGTTGATGCCGCTCATAAAGTTCTCGGAGCCAAAGGCAGAACCCAAGAGCACTGTGGCGACGATGACGCAGGTGCGGTAGGGCAGGACGACCTTGAGCGGCGGCAGCGCGTAGACGACGATAATGAGCAGCGCGATGCCGGGGATGTTGCGGAAGACCTGGACATACAGGTCGCCAAAGACGCGCAGCGGCTTGAGCGGCGACACGCGCATCACGGTGACGGCGACGGCCAGCACCATGGCGATGGCAAACGACTCAAGCGTCATGCCCCAGGTTGCTAGCAGCGCGTCGATATAGTTCTGGCCATAGAGCGACCAGAGCTCAGAGAGACTCATGCGGACCTCCCGCCGGTAAGGAAAGGGGCTCCCGTGTGTACGGAAGCCCCGACAACTCAGTGAGGAAACAGTTTAGCGCAATAAAGCGCATCGTGCGTTTCCGTATGGTTTCGTAGCGGCCGTTACTAGGCTCGCTGCCTAGGCGCCGATCTCGGGCAGCTCGGGAACATTGGTGTCGCCCGTACGGTCGCCAATGCAGATCTGCCACAGCTCGGTCCAGGTGCCGTCATCCTCGATCTTCTTAAGGAAGTCGTTGACAAAGGCGACACCGTCGGAATCGAGTGGCAGGCCAATGCCATAGGGCTCCTTGCTGCCGAAGGGCTTGCCGGCAATCTTGTACTTACCGGGCTCGCGGACCAGGGCGCTCTGCTGCATGTTGTTGTCGATGACGTAGGCGTCAACGCGGCCCTGCTGAAGTGCCTGGCGGGCCTCCTCGTCGGTCTTGAACTCCTGTTGGCTGGCCTTGGGGGCGAACTCCTCCAGGATGGCGGGGCCGTTGGAGCCGGACTGGACGGCGACGTTCTTGTCGGCCAGGTCGTCGACGCTCTTGATGTCGTCGTTGTCGGCGAGCACCAGGATGGCCTGCTGGGTGTAGTAGTAGGGACCGGCGAAGGAGACGAGCTTCTTGCGCTCGTCAGTGATGGTGTAGGTGGCAAAGACAGCGTCGACCTGGCCGTTCTGCAGGACGGACTCGCGCGTGTCCGAGGTCACCTGGGTGATCTCGACCTTGTTCTCGCCCAGAATGTAGTTGGACAGGAGCTGTGCGATACCGGCGTCGAAGCCGCGGGTCTGACCGTCCTTCTCGTTGAGGAGGGAGAACAGCGTGGAGGTCTGGACGCCACCGATCGTAAAGACGCCGGCATCCTTGACGGCCGTAGCCCAGGTGCTGGCGGCGATGGCGTCATCATCGGCCTTGGGGCCGTCGTTGACGAGCTTGTCGAATGCCTTGGCGTCGAGCGTGGCGGAAACCTCGGTATCCTCGGAGCTCTTGGAGGAACCGGCGGAACCCTTGTCGGCCTCGGTACTGGTGTCGGAGCAGCCGGCAAGACCAAGGCCGGCGACGGTTGCGAAGGTGGCGGCGACGAAGCCGCGGCGGTCGAGAACGACCTGCTGGGAGAGGTTCTTGCTCATGGTAGAACACCTTTCTCAATAAAATCCCTAGCGGTTGAGTAGAGTTATACCCTATCGCGCTCAAATGGGTCAACACGAAATAACTCAGAAACATACTTACCTTATGGGTTATTCTACCTACCAAAAGGGACAGGCACCTTTGTGGCGGTTCTGGCCGATGCAGCGGCATGCCTTGCTGTTTTGTCTCGATCTGTAACATCTGCAGCCATTTTTGCCGAGCAACTGTTACAGATTGAGATTTTCTCTTCAGGGGAATTCGAATGTCTCAATCTGTAACATCTGGACGGCCAAAAGGTCCCTATCTGTTACAGATTGAGACAAAGGTCTGGGACTAAGATGTCTTATCTCGATCTGTAACAGTTAGACGGGAATTCGGGCCATAGATGTTACAGATTGAGATAATCGCGCCGCGAAAATAAAAACCTCCGCAGGGATGCTTCCCTTTGCGGAGGTTTTTTACTCGTTAAGTAGTCTCACGGCTTCGGCGGCCATGTTCTCGACCGTCATGCCGTTCTGAGCGAGCAGCTCGTTGGGGTCGTAGCGGTCGGGGAAGCCCTTGGCGATGCCGAAGGTGCGCGTGCGCACAGGCGTGCAGGCCAGATAGCACGCGACGCGCTCGCCCCAGCCACCGTCCAAGATGCCGTCCTCGAGGGTGACGACAACGCGATGCTCAGCGGCAAGACTGTCGAGGAACTCGCGGTCAAGCTCGGTTGCAAAGCGCGGGTTGACGAGCGTCGCCTCGATACCGTACTCGGCAGCCAAGCGGTTTGCCACGCGCTCGCCCAGCTCAAAGAAATCGCCAAGCGCGAGCACGGCCACGTCGCGACCCTGACGCACCACGTTGTAGCGAACGGCGCTGTAGTCGGTGTCTTCGGCGGGCGCCAGGTCGGGGCGGCTTACCAAGCCGATGCCCGGTACGCGGATTGCCACGGGATGCTCGCGGTGGTCGAGCGACCAGCTCAGCATGGATAGGTATTCCTCCATGCAGGAAGGCGCCAGGTAACGCATATTGGGGAGAGCGCCCAGCATAGAAATATCAAAGAACGAAAGATGCGTCTCGGATGTGGTGCCAAAGATCGATGCGCCAAACACCAGGATGGTTGCGGGGACATCGTTGAGGCACAGGTCGTGCCACAGCTCGTCGTAGGCGCGCTGCAAAAACGTGCCGTACACACCAAAGACTGGCTTGGCACCCGAGCGCGCAAGCGCGGTGGCAAAGGTCACGGCGTGCTCCTCGGCAATGCCCACATCGACGAACTGTTTGTCGGCGGCGGCGCGAAGCTCGGGTGTAAAGCCCATGATGTAGGGCGTGGCGGCCGTGATGCCCACGACTTGCGGATCGCGCTCGATGGCGGCGCTGAGCGCCTCGCCCGTAATGTCGGCATAGGTGCGCGGCGCAGGCTCGCTCGGATGGCCCGGGCAGAGCTTGCGCCCAGTCGCCATGTCAAACGGACCCACGTGATGCCAGCGCTCGGGGTCACTCTGGGCTGGCTCAAAGCCCTTGCCCTTGGCGGTGGAGACGTGCAGCACGATGGGATGATCGATATTGCACAGTCCCTGCAGCGTGTCGACCAGGGCCAACACATCGTTGCCGGCGTCCAGATAGCGGTAGTCGAGCCCCATCGCGCGGAAAACGTTGCGCTCACAGGTGCCGTTGCTGGCGCGCAGCTCGGCCAGATTGCGATACAAGCCACCGTGGTTCTCGGCAATGGACTGGTCGTTATCGTTGACGATGATGATCAGGTTGCTATCGAGTTCGGCGGCATTGTTAAAGCCTTCAAACGCCAGGCCGCCCGAAAGCGAGCCGTCGCCAATGATGGTGATGACGTTGTACGTATCGCCCGCCAGGTCACGAGCGTGCGCCAGGCCGCAGCCCAGGCTCACCGACGTGGAGGTATGGCCCATGGCGAACAGGTCGTGCTCGGACTCGTCGGGATTGGCAAAGCCAGAAGCCTCACCATAACGCTCCGGATCGATATAAGTGTACGCGCGCCCGGTCAGCGCCTTGTGGGCGTAGGTCTGGTGCGAAACGTCAAAGACAATCTTGTCGATGGGGGAGTTAAATACGCGATGAAGCGCAACCGTAAGCTCAACGACGCCCAAGTTGGGGGCAACGTGCCCGCCGACGGCGGCGGAGCTTTCGAGGATGGCGTGGCGAATCTCGCCGCAGAGCTGCGGGAGCTCGGCGCGATTAAGAGCCTTGACGTCCTCGGGCGTTGTCGTTTGCGTAAGCAGCATCGTTGTGGGTTACTCCATGCGAATCGAGCGCCGGCGCTCCCTCGGCCGGCACAATTGCACAAGACAGTCTCGCACATTTTGGCGTTTGATATGTGACGGCGGCGCGGTAATTCGCCAACTGGTGGGGCAAAACGTTTTGTCCGATGCCATACTAATGTGTTCCATGATGTTTTTATCGATTGTGCACAGGCCGTGGCTTGTCGCCGTGAGTCGCTGGAAGGAGGCAGCATGTCCGATGTCGTTCGCGCCGAGAAAATCGCGTGCGAAGTAGACCATGCTGCCCGTCAACTGGCACAGGCGGGCCGTCTGGACCTGACGCGCGAGTTTATCCAGCATGGCGATGTGACGGTGTATGCGCATGTGACCTCGGTGGCGCGGGCAAGTCTGTCCTTTGCCGAGCACCTGGGCCGCGTCGGTGTCTCGGTCGATCGCGCCTCGTTGCTGCGCGGAGCCCTGCTGCACGATTACTTTCTCTATGACTGGCACGATCCCGACCCAAGCCATCGACTGCACGGATTTCGGCATCCATTTTTTGCCCTGGCGCGTGCCGAGGAAGATTTTGAGCTGACGCCGCGCGAGCGGAATATCATCGTGCGGCATATGTTTCCGCTGGTGCCGGTGCCGCCGACGTGTCGTGAGGCATGGATTGTATGCCTGGCCGATAAGTGGTGCGCGCTGCGCGAGACGGTCGCCGGTCGTCTGCGGCGCAAGGGCGAGGCGGACGATGGCGTGAGTGGCGAATCGAGCGAAAAGAGGAGAGGGTAGACGGTGGGGACCGCGATCGACATGGCATTTGACGGCGCGACGCTTGTCGCCTGTCCGCTCTCGGCGCTGGTGCTCTCGTTTGCCTTCTACGGTTTTTGCGGCTGGGTATGGGAATCGACAGTCTGCGCCATGCTCAATCACGGGCGATTTGCCAACAGCGGATTTTTGCTGGGGCCGTGTTGTCCTATCTATGGTGTGGGCGGCATAGCCTGCTGGCTTTTGCTGCGCGGGATTCCGGATGCCTCGAGCCAGTTTGTCGCCGCGGCGCTTGTATGCAGCGTGATCGAATATAGCGTGGGCGTGCTGTTGGAAAAAACGACGGGTGCCCGGTTTTGGGATTACTCGCATCTGCCGTTTAACCTGCACGGACGCATCTGCCTGTACTGGGCCTGCGCGTTTGGCTTGGGTGCGTTGTGTATTTGCCGTTTAGTGGAGCCGGCATTGCTGGGGCTGCTTGGCCATCTGCCGGTGCTAATCGTGCGCTTGGCCGCCTTTATCGTTGCGGTCGCGATGATGGTCGACGCGGCGTGCTCGTTGGCGAGCTGGCGGCGTCTGTCCGATCAGCTGGAGCGTGTGCGTGCCGACCTTGCCGACCGCATCAATGAGTCGCTTGCCGATGCCTCCAACTCTATGCTCGAACGTATTCCCGATTCGGCGATCGACTCGGTGGCGCAGACGCATATCCGCGGTCGCGCCGTTAACGCTTGGCTGGCCGAGCTGGGCGACGCGGCGCTCGATGCCCTGCGCGAGAAGGCTTCGATGCCGACGTTTATTTCGGATGGTGCTCGCGGCCTGGCGCTCGCTGCCCGTCGCGTGGCCGATGCCGCGCCGAGCATGCCGCGTCCGTCGCTCGGTCGTCGCCTTGCCGGCAAGCGCATGAGCCGCCCGGTGCCGAGCGTGTCACTCAGCCGCCGCGACCTACGCTTCTTTAACGCCTTCCCGCGTCTGCGCATCAATCGTTACGAGGGCGTCATCCGAGCTACCGACCTCCGCGACCGAGCCCGCGAGCTGTTCCGGCGCTAGCCAAAGCGGAGCCAAGCGCGCCCTTCTCGTTCGCACGTTTCCCGTTCGTTTCGCGCCCGTTGCCGTGCCGTTTCCAAGATTGCGGCACCGTTTCCATTCGACAACGCAGCGTTTAACAACGCCGTATCTGGTCTACACCAGTTGGCCCTCGGCCGCATCATGAGCGCCGACAACGTTCATGCGACCAAGGGGGAGCGAATGTACGATACGGGATCGACAACGTTTATGCTCATCTGCACCATGCTCGTGTTTTTAATGACACCGGGTCTGGCGTTTTTCTATGGCGGCCTGTCCAGGCGCAAAAATGTCATCAACACCATGCTTATGTGCTTTGGCGCCATTGGCCTGGTTGGTGTGCTGTGGATTGTTGCCGGCTGGTCGCTGGCCTACGGTGGCGACGGTTCTAGCCCGTTTATTGGCGGCTTTGACCAGTTGCTGTGCCTGCCGGTGCTCAACCAGGTGCTGCAGGCGGCCGAGGGCAATGCTGCGGATGGTGCCGTCTACCCTCAGATCATCAACATCGCCTTCCAGATGGCGTTTGCCATGATCACCGCCGCTATCGTTACGGGCAGTCTGGCAGGCCGCGTTAAGTTTGGTGCCATGACGGCCTTCCTGGGCATTTGGCTGCTCGTGGTCTATGCGCCGCTCGCCCACATGGTTTGGGGCGGCGATGGTTCCTTTATCGGCGACATCATCGGCGCGCTCGACTTTGCCGGCGGCGACGTGGTACACATTTCGTCCGGTCTCACGGGCCTGATTCTCTGCTTAATGCTCGGCCGTCGTCGCGGCTTTGGCATGGTGAGCTACCGTCCGCATAACGTGCCGTTTGTGGCGCTGGGCGCCGGTCTACTTTGGTTTGGTTGGTTTGGCTTTAACGGCGGCAGCGAGTTTAAGGCCGACGCCGTGGCGGCACTCGCCATCCTCAACACCGTGACGGCCAGCGCGGCGGGCATGGTCTCGTGGCTTGTCGTCGAGCGCGTGCACACCGGTCGTCCCACGCTGGTGGGTGCTAGCACCGGTTTGGTTGCGGGCCTTGTGGTGGTTACGCCGGGTGCGGGCTTTGTCGAGCCGTGGGCGGCGCTGGTCATGGGCCTGATCGTATCGCCCGTCTGCTATCTGGCCATCAGCCATCTTAAGACCAAGTTCGGCTACGACGATGCGCTCGACGCGTTCGGTTGCCACGGTATCGGCGGCATCTTGGGCGGTGTGCTCACGGGCCTGTTCTGCGTGCCGGAGCTCTCGTGGACCGGTAAGGGCGGCCTGTTCTACACGGGCGACGTGTCGCTGCTTGTCTCGCAGGTTCTGGGCATTGTGGTGACGGTCGTTATTGTGCTGATGCTCGACTTGGTGATCGCCGCGGTGGTCAAGGCGCTGTTCCACGGTAGCCTGCGCGTGGACGAGGCCGACGAGGCACTGGGCCTGGATGCGAGTCAGCACGGCGAGAGCGCGTACCCCTCGTTCTCCGGACTCGATTAGCAGCGCGGCTTTCCCAAGCACCCGACCTTGCCCCTCAAACCGTCGCTTGCGTACCGAAGTACGCGGCGCTCCTCTTTCGGGGCAATCTCGGGCACTTGGAAAACCCGCGTTATTGAATGGCAATTCATTTCTTTACTAAAGAGAGGAATTCACTATGAAGAAAATTACGGCGATCGTTCGTGCTGAGAAGCTTGAGGTTCTCAAAGACGCGCTGTTTGCTGCCGATGTTCGCGGCATGACCATCAACCAGGTGCAGGGCTGCGGCGCGCAGCATGGCTGGAAGGAATACGTGCGCGGCAACGAGCTGCTCGTCAACACGATCCCCAAGGTGCAGTTCACCCTCATCTGCGCCGACGAGCATGTCGACGGTATCGTTGACATTATCTGC
The DNA here is from genome assembly GCF_003438115.1 of Collinsella sp. OM08-14AT. Lineage (NCBI taxonomy): Bacteria > Bacillati > Actinomycetota > Coriobacteriia > Coriobacteriales > Coriobacteriaceae > Collinsella > Collinsella sp. OM08-14AT. The sequence goes on along the minus strand of NZ_QSTE01000019.1, from coordinate 28,910 downwards.
AACGCCGCTCGCACCGGTGCCGTCGGCGACGGCAAGATTTGGGTCGAGCCGGTCGAGGAAGTCATCCGCATTCGCACCGGCGAACATGGCCCCGCCGCGGTGTAGAATCGACCGTCTGCCATCCGCAACGTTAAAATGCTGCAATGAGGCACAAGGCTTGCGTTGCGGATGGGCGGATTATGGGTCGCAATAAATATCCCGAGGAGACGGTCGCGAAGATTCTCGACGCGGCACTGGAGCTATTCTGCGCACAGGGTTATGAGGGGACGAGTATTCAAGATATCGTTGACCGTCTCGACGGCATGACCAAGGGCGCTGTCTATCATCACTTCAAGAGCAAAGAAGAGATTTTCAACGCCGCGTTTGATCGGGCGATGACTCCGATTGTTGAGCACCGCCGCTCGATGCTTGGCGTCGGTAATATGACCGGAGCCCAAAAGCTCAAGCGACTGTACGCTCCCGAGTCCGTTGTTCCACAAATTGAGCTATGGGCACGTATGCGTCCTGCAGCAGATCCGGTAAAAAGCTCGCGCCTACTGGCGATGCAGTACCAGGGCTCATTTGACGAGTCGGCCGATGGCTGTCTCTTGCCAGTGATCGAGGAGGGCATCGCCGACGGCTCCATTGCGTGCGAATGCCCGCGCGAAGCGGCGGAGGCCGTATCGTTGTTGGCGAATCTTTGGCTGCTGCCATTGTTCCGTCCGCTCGAGCCCAAGGAGCGAATGCTCGCTCGCGCACAATGTTTGGCGCAGATGGCTGCCGCGGTGGGGCTCGATTTGGGTAATGAAGTGCTTCAGACAACGGCGCAGATTTGGGGCGTATGGGACCGCGCCGGGTGGTAATATAGATACCAACGGTATGTAATTGATTTGTGAGGGTAGCCACGGCTGCCCTTTTCAAGTCATTAAATACATACTAGTGGTATGTATAGGGGGTGGGCTTATGGCTGGGCTGAGAGACGTCGGTGTCTCGTTGAAATCAAAAACAGTGCGGTCAATCAGGCTCGCGGAACTTCTGGTTGCGCAGCTGTGCACGTATTCGATGCTGTCGGCGCTGTGCTTTGCGTATCCACTTTACTTGTTCGATCGCAGTGGATCGTCAACGTTATATGGCGTCGTCGCGGCGATAGCGTTCATACCCGGCGTACTTGCAACTCCGGTTGGCGGAATCTTGGCGGATAGGGGAAGACATCGCGAGGTCCTCGTGTCCCTCGGCATTGCTCTGATGACTGCATCACTGCTGTCTATCCCCATGAAGCACTCATTGCCTCTTGCGGTCGTCGTAGTAGCGATACTTTGTGTTCAATATGGTTCTCAATCGCTGCTGAAGCCAATGCTCCAAATTGAGACGGTGCGCATGGCGGGTGAAGAGAAGGTTGAGCGGGCCACTGCATTGGTTTCGCAGATGACCATGGTGAGCAATATCTTGGGCCCTGTGGTCGGGACGGCAGTCTATGGGTACTTTGGCATCGATGCTCTTTGCACAACCGCGTCGGTGGCGTTTGCGATTTCAGCTCTCTTGTTTGGGGGCGCGCTCAAGCAAAATGCCTCATTTGAAACGATGGGAGACGGCGCGACTCGTACGACATGCCGAAACGATTTTCGGGAGTCGATTCGGTATCTGTTGCAAAATGCATTATTGGTCGCTGTGATTTTGCTTGCGGCAGTTTTGAACCTTGCGTTGGTTGGGCTAATGATTGGCGCTCCCATTATTGTTACAAAGCATCTCGGCATGCAATCGTCCTGCGTTGGGATAGTTGAGGTGGCTATGGGCTTGGGTGGTCTTGCCGGCAGTGGCTTGGTCGGCATTTGGCCGCATCGTTTTTCTTTCAATGGCATATGTCGATATGTTGCGATGATCTGTTTTGGAGTCGCACCGATCATTGTCACGCTACTGTTCGGCGCAGATGCATGCATGCTCACCGTGTTTGTGGTTGGTTCGGCATGGGTCATGGTGTGGGCGAGCATTGCGTCGGTTGAAATCATCGCGTTTGTTCAGCGGGCAGCGCCGACTGAGCTCTGCGGAAAAGTGCTTTCGGTCGTTTACATGGTCCTTTCCTGCGCAATACCTATCGGCCAATTGACGTACGGGGTTGCATATGATCGATGGACACCGGCGATTGTATTCGCAGCCATGTTGGCGGTGCTGACGTTGACGACGGCTCTGTTTTATCGGCTGAAAAATCGATTGCGGCGATTGTCTTAACGCGCTGGGGCACCGTGAATTTGTGAAGGCGGTGGTACGCCGCGCCGGGACGGCATTGTTTGGACATGCCTCTCCTTCGTCTACAATATCGGGCAGACGAAGGAGAGGCATGTCCATGATCAAGATGTTCGCGAGTGACTTAGACGGAACGCTGCTGAACGCCCTGCACGAGGCGGATGGGACCATCCGCCGCGCCATTCGCGAGCTGACTGAGGCTGGCCTGCACGTGGTTCCCGCGACTGGACGCTCGACGTTGCCGATCGGCGAGCATGGCTTTACGGGCTTGGCGCTTGACGCCTGCTGCTCCAATGGATCCATCGTGCGCGACAGCCATGGCGAGGTGCTCAAGACTTGGACCATCGATCCGCAGGTCACTGAGGAACTGCTCAAGGCGTTCCCGGACATTTGCTTTGATTGTTCCACGCCCGATGGCATGTACTCGAGCGGTTCGTTCGAGATGCATCAGGCGGGCTTTAAAAAGGACAGTCCCATCAAGCGCATCGTGATGCGCGGCATGCGTGCGCGCGGCGGGTATCACGAGGAGCAGTATTTCGACCAGTCGATCGGTGACATCCTGCGCCACGATGTATGCAAGATCAATTGTCGCGTGACCTCGCCCGAGCTGGAGCGCGACCTTAAGGCGTATCTTGCCGAGCGCTCGGACCGTGTGGTCAACGCGCCGTTCGATCCGGTGATGTTCGAGATCACGGACGTGGCGTGTAACAAGGGCGAGAGTGTGGCCTGGCTGGCGGGCTACTACGGCATTGCCGAGGACGAGGTCGCGGTTTATGGCGACGGCGGAAACGACATCGCCATGCTCAAGCGTTTCCGCCACAGCTACGCGACCAAAAACGCTAGCGATGCAGCTAAGGCCGCCGCGAGCGCGACCATCGGCAACTGCATGGTCCACGCCGTCCCCAAACACATGCTCGCCACCATGCGCAAGCAGAACTCCCGCACCATCATCGAATAATAATGTGACAAAGGGACTGTCCCTTTGTCACAACCCAAATATTGCCTTTACGTGTTGATGCACACGGTGTGCAATAATACTCGCACTGTGCAATAGCGCACAGGCTGAGTAACAAGGAGGACGCTTGTCCCAGCTCGAGAAATGCGATCGCCGGTCCCTTCGCTCGCAGCGTGCCCTTCGCCAGGCACTTGCCAGCGAGCTTGCCGAAAGCGGCGACCTTTCGCGCATTAATGTCGCGTCGCTCACCGAGCGTGCTGGCCTTACGCGCCGCACGTTCTATTCGCACTATCGCGATATTCCCGACTTTATCAATCAAATCGAGGACGGCTTGCTGGCCGAGATCCGTGAGCGCATTGAGCTCATCACCGCAGCTCAGCTGCCCGATCTCTATCACAACATCGATGAGCTCGAGCCGGCGCCCGGTTCGGTTGAGCTGCTGCGTTATCTTGCGGCCAACCGCGACTTAATCGGTGCGCTGCTGGGTCCGGGCGGCGACCAGGCCTTCATTAAAAGGATTATCGACACCGCGCGTGAGGCTGTGGTGCCGCGTGCGCAGACGGGCATTTTGGGCCTGGCGCTGGGCACGTTCTTTGACTACTACGTCACCTACGTCGTGAGCGCCGAGGTCGGCATGATTCAGCGCTGGTTTGAGCGTGGGCTCACCGAATCGCCCGAGGCCATGGCGCGCATTATGACGGTGCTCGCTTTTGTGCGCCCCGGCGACCTGTATGGCCAACCCATCGATATCAACGTGCCGGAATACGGCATGAAGCTATTGAACTTGCAGCTCGAGGACACGGTCGACACCGCCGCAACCGTCGAGTCCAACAACTAAGAGGAGAGACAATGAGCAAACTCGTCGAGGGCATTAAGGACCGCATGGTCGCTGCCGCACGCGAGGCCGCGCCCGCCGTGGTGGACGCCGCGCAGAAGGCCGCGACCGCGGCTGCCGAGAAAGTTGCCGAGGCAGTTGCCGATGCCAAGAACGCGGCAGGGGAGACGTCCGTCGCTAGCGAGCCCGCCACCGCCGCTGAGCCCGTAGCCGCCACCGCCGCCCACGCCCCCGAAGGCGCGATCTTCAACCCCGAGAACGCTCGTGGCAACCTGCACCTGGGCATCGACGTGGGCTCCACCACCGTTAAGCTCGCTGTGCTCAACGACGACAACCAGATCGTCTACGCCAAGTACCAGCGCCACCACACCGACGTCCGCGCCTGCGCCCGCGACTTGTTCGAGGGCGCTGCGACCGTGCTGCCGGCTGCCCAAATGACCTGCGCCATCACCGGTTCGGGCGGCCTGCTGCTGTCCCAGTGGCTCGACCTGGAGTTTGTCCAGGAGGTCATCGCCAGCAAGCGTGCCGTCGAGACCATCATCCCGGCCACCGACGTCGCCATCGAGCTAGGCGGCGAAGACGCCAAGATCATCTACTTCGACAACGGTATCGAGCAGCGCATGAACGGCACCTGCGCCGGCGGTACGGGCGCGTTCATCGACCAGATGGCCACCCTGCTCCACACCGATGCCAGCGGCCTCAACGAGCTCGCGGCCAACGCCACCACCATCTATCCCATCGCCAGCCGCTGCGGCGTCTTTGCCAAGACCGACGTCCAGCCGCTGCTCAACGAGGGCGCCCGCCCCGAGGACGTGGCCGCTTCCATCTTCCAGGCCGTTGTGACCCAGACCATCTCGGGCCTGGCGTGCGGTCGCCCCATCCGTGGCAACGTTGCCTTCCTGGGCGGCCCGCTGCAGTACCTCTCCGAGCTGCGCCATCGCTTCTACCTCACGCTCAACCTGGACGAGGAGCACCGTATCGTGCCCCAAAACGCTCACCTGTTTGTGGCGAGCGGCGCTGCCATGGCGCACGAGTCCAATAAGCTCAGCACGTTCCCGCAGCTCATCGAGGCCATCGATGCCCTGGGTGACACGCAAGGTGCCGAGGTCGAGCGCCTGGATCCGCTCTTTGCCAACGACGAGGACTTTGCCGAGTTCAAAACCCGCCACGACTCCGAGGTCGTCCCCAAGGGCAAGCTCGAAGGCTACACCGGCCGCGTGTTCATCGGCATCGACGCCGGCTCCACCACCATGAAAGCCGCGCTCGTTGGCGAGGACGGTCAGCTGCTGCACACCTGGTACGGCAACAACAACGGCGACATTCTGGGCACGGCCAAGGTCATCATGGCCGATTTCTACAACCACATCCCCGCGGGCTGCACCATCGGCCACGTGACCACCACGGGTTACGGCGAGGCGCTTCTCATCGAGGCTCTCAAGGCCGATTCCGGCGAGATCGAGACCGTCGCGCACCTGCGCGGCGCCAAGGCGTTCCTGCCCGGCGTCGAGTTCATTCTGGACATTGGCGGCCAGGACATGAAGTGCCTGCGCGTCAAGGACGGCGTCATCGAGCACATCATGCTCAACGAGGCCTGCTCGTCGGGCTGCGGCAGCTTTATCGAGAGTTTCGCCGTGTCTATGAACATGGACGTGCGCGCGTTTGCCGATGCCGCCATCCATGCCAAGGCCCCCGTCGACCTGGGCAGCCGCTGCACGGTCTTTATGAACTCGCGCGTTAAGCAGGCGCAAAAGGAAGGCGCCACGGTGGGCGACATCGCGGCCGGCCTGTCCTATTCTGTCATCAAGAATGCCCTGTTCAAGGTCATTAAGCTGCGCGACCCCAAGGAGATCGGCAGTCAGGTGATCGTCCAGGGTGGCACCTTTATGTCCGATGCCACGCTGCGCGCGTTTGAGCAGCTCACCGGCGTGCATGCCGTGCGCCCCGACATCGCCGGCTGCATGGGCGCCTACGGTGCGGCCCTGCTCGCCCGCGATCGCGCCGGCGCCGACGGCACCTCGACCATCCTTTCGGCTGAGGATATCGCGCACCTCACCGTGACGCAAAAGCATGTCCGCTGCGGCCGTTGCTCCAACAACTGCCAGCTCACCGTCAACGACTTTGGCGGCGGCAGGCGCTTCATTACCGGCAACCGCTGCGAGAAGGGTGCCGGCCACAAAAAGCAAAAGACCGAGGCCCCCAACCTCTTCAAAAAGAAAAGCGAGCTGCTCTTTAACCGCGAGGTGCTGAGCCCCGACGAGGCCCCGCGCGGCACCGTGGGTATCCCGCGCGCACTCAACATGTACGAGAACTACCCCTTCTGGCACGCGTTCTTTACGCGCCTGGGCTTTAGCGTGCAGCTGTCCGACCAGTCGAGCAAGAAGACCTACCAGGCGGGCATCGAGTCCATGCCGTCCGAGAGCGTGTGCTATCCGGCCAAGATGAGCCACGGCCACGTGATGAATCTCATCGACCGTGACGTCGACTTCATCTGGATGACGTGCGTGCGCTGGGAGCGCAAGGAGGATCCGACGGCTGGCAACTGCTATAACTGCCCCATCGTCATGAGCTACCCCACGGCGTTGGCACTCAACATCGACGAGATCCGCGAGCAGAACATCGAGTTCCTGTATCCGTTTGTGCCCTATCACGACAAGACCGAGCTCAAGCGCCGTCTGTATCAGGTGCTCGCCGTCGACCGTGTGGCCGATGCGCAAGCCGGTCGCGGTCGCGTGCGTGGGCCCAAGATCACGCGCTCCGAGGTCGATGCCGCTGTCAACGCTGCCTTTGAGGCCGATGCGCGTTTCCATGAGGACATCCAGACCATGGGCGAGGAGGCTCTTAAGTGGGTCGAGGACCACGGTGGCCACGGCATTGTGCTCGCCGGCCGCCCCTACCATAACGACCCCGAGATCAACCATGCCCTGCCCGAGCTTATCTCGAGCTTTGGCTTTGCGGTCTTTACCGAGGATTCGCTCGCGCACCTGGTAAAGCCTGAGCGTCCGATTCGCGTCGTCGACCAGTGGATGTACCACAGCCGCCTGTATGCCGTCGCCCGTTTTGTGACGATGCGCAACGACCTGGATCTGATCCAGCTCAATTCCTTCGGCTGTGGCCTGGACGCTCTGACCACCGACCAGGTGCAGGAAATCCTTGAGGCCAGCGGCAAGATCTACACCGTGCTCAAGATCGACGAGGTGTCCAACCTGGGCGCTGCGCGCATCCGCATCCGCTCGCTCATGGCGGCGCTCAAGGACCAGGAGGCCGAGCGCTTGGCCGAGGCTACGGCAGCGGGCGAGGCCTACGAGCAGGGCGACGCCGCGCCGGTGGCACCCTCCATGGATGCTCCCGCATTCGCGAGCCGCAAGTACACGTTCGAGGCGCAGCGTGAGAGCGCCTCGACCGCATGGCCCAAGGTGCCCTTTACCGAGCAGATGCGCGAGGAGGGTTACACCATCCTGTGCCCGCAGATGGCGCCGATCCACTTTGACCTGGTCAAAGAGGTGTTCCGCGGTGCCGGCTACAACCTGGAGCTGCTGCCCTCGACTGACCACGATGCCGTCGAGGCCGGTCTGCGCTATGTGAACAACGACATCTGCTATCCGTCGATCCTGGTGACGGGTCAGATCATGGAGGCCATCGAGAGCGGTCGGTACGACCTGTCCAAGACAGCCGTGGTCATCAGCCAGACCGGCGGTGGCTGCCGTGCCACCAACTACATCGCGCTTATCCGCAAGGCCCTGCGCGAGAGCGGCCACCCCGAGATTCCGGTGATCTCGCTTTCGGCCGTGGCGCTGGGCGAGGACAACCCCGGCTTTAAGATTACGCCGGCGCTGCTTAAGCAGGCAGTCTACGCGGTGCTCTTTGGCGACGTGATGATGCAGATGCTCTATCGTTGCCGCCCGTACGAGGCAACGCCCGGTGCGGCGAACGCACTCTACGAGGAGTACATGGCGCGCGCCCGCAAGCTGGCGCCCAAGTTCAACAGGCATAACTACACCAAGCTGTGCCGCGAGGCCATCCGCGCGTTCGACTCCATGCCGCTCGTGGGCGAGGGCACCAAGCCGCGCGTGGGCGTGGTCGGCGAGATCTTGGTCAAGTTCCATCCCACGGCCAACAACCACGTGGTCGACGTTATCGAGCGCGAGGGCTGCGAGGCCGTGGTGCCGGGCCTGCTCGACTTCTTCCTGTACTCCATGAGCAACGCCGAGCTGCAGAAGGACGAGCTGGGAAGCTCTCCCACTACGCGCGCGGGCATGCAGGCGCTCATCAAGCTGGTGGACTGGATGCGCACGCCGGTGGAGGAGATGCTCGAGAAGTCCCGCCGCTTTGAGGCGCCCGAGCGCATCGGCACCATGGCCGACAAGGCCCGCACGGTGCTTTCGGTGTGCAACAACATGGGCGAGGGCTGGCTGCTCACGGCCGAGATGCTCGACCTGATCGATCACGGTGCGCCCAATATCATCTGCACGCAGCCATTCGCGTGCCTGCCCAACCACGTGGTGGGCAAGGCCGTGATCAAGGAGCTGCGCCGCCAGCATCCCGAGAGCAACATTGTCGCGGTGGACTACGACCCCGGTGCGTCCGAGGTCAACCAGCTCAACCGTATTAAGCTCATGATCAGTGTGGCCAAGGAGAACATGCGCGCCGGCAAGGGCTTTAAGCTCGAGAAGGTGGCGCCGCTCGCGATGGACGAGGTCACCGGCCAGATGCGCGCCCACGACGGCTGCGTGAGCTGCGAGCCGGCCAGCGAGGAAGCCGTTGCGTCGGTCGCCGAGCGTCTGGGACGCGGCATTAAGAAGTAGCTTGCCCGCTATGGGCTAGATATGAGACAAACGGGTGGCAGCCGTGCCGGCTACCACCCGTTTTTGCTGGACATATGTTGCGTAAACGCCCCAACTATCACCCTTTGCGAACTTAGATTTCGGAAGTATGCGGCAAAATCTGAATAGGCCGAGCACACCGGATATGACAAAGCTCTGTACCTGCGGTTTTATTGGCGAAAATCAGGACGTGCTCAAGAGTTTCGGAATTTGCCGCATACTTCCGAAAACGACGTCTCGGTGGCACCAAAAACTGCCCTCGGAACCCCTGAGATAATGAACATATGTAGCCGTTTGCCGCGAAATACCGCCCGTTTATAGAACCCACCCCCAGCGCGCGTCATCCTTACGGTTGAATAAATACACATCTATGGAATTACGTAAGAGAGGGCCGTTCCATGAGCTACAAGACCGTTTGTGTTGCCGGCGGCGGCGTGTTGGGAAGCCAGATTGCCTTTCAGGCTGCCTACTGCGGCTTTGATGTAACGATTTGGCTGCGCAGCGAGGGCAGCATCGGCCGCACCCAGCCCAAGATCGATCACGTGCGCAAGGAGTACATCGCGGCAATCGAGGGCATGGCGGACGGCACGGGCGAGTGGTGCGCCGGTATCGCCGATGGCACCCAGCCCTTCGACAAGGAAGCGGCGCTCGCCGCCGTCGAGCGTGCCTACTCCACACTCAAGCTGGAGCTCGATCTTGCCAAGGCCGTGGCCGACGCCGACCTGGTCATCGAGTCTATGGCCGAGGACACTCAGGCAAAAATCGACTTCTACAAGAAGCTCGCCCCGGTTCTGCCGCAAAAGACCGTCATCGTGACCAACTCATCCACGCTGCTGCCGAGCACCTTTGCCAAGTACACCGGCCGTCCCGAGAAGTACCTGCCGCTGCACTTTGCCAACTCCATCTGGAAGAACAACATGACCGATGTCATGGCACAGGACCAAACCGACAAGCGCTACTTCGACGAGCTCGTCGACTTTGCCAACGATATCCGTATGCTTGCCCTGCCCGTCAACAAGGAAAAGAACGGCTACCTGCTCAATTCCATGTTGGTGCCGTGGCTGCTTTCGGGCCTTGACCTGTATGTTTCGGGTGTGAGTGACCACAAGAGCATCGACCTTGCATGGACGCGGGGCACCGGCGCCCCCAAGGGCCCGTTCCGCGTATTCGACACGGTGGGTATCCAGACGGCCTACAACATCGTCATGCAGTATCAGAAGGTCCCGGGCCTGGTGAGCCCGCTGCTCAAGAAGATGATGATGCCCTACAACTTTAAGGCTATGGCATCCGTCCTCAAGAAAATGCTCGACGAAGGTAAGCTGGGCGAAAGCTCGGGCGAGGGCTTCTTCAAGTACTAAAAATGATCTCTTGGGGGCGGAAGCGTTGAGGATCTACGGTAGTATGCGACAAGATCTGAATAGGTCGAGCAAGAGCTGTAGCGCGCGTTGACGTTTGCCCAATAGAACGCAAAAATGCACCGTTCGCCGATACTCCTCTCGCGAGTGGTTGCCATATGGTTTGATGTTGGAAACATATGATTGCCGACAGGCCGTAGGTGACATTCGCCATGATATCGGAGGTACCAAGTATGTTTCGTGCTCCGTTAAACAAGTATCGGGCTGGCTGACATGAGCCGCCGTTTTGTCTCGATAACCGTTGCAGTGGTTTGCCTGGCAGTGCTTCTGGGCGCTATAGGGCAGTTCGCTATAAGTCGAGAAACATCCTATATGCAGGAATGTGCTTCCGAAGGCTTTGCCATTGACGGTTACTATCGGGATGACGAAACAAGTCGGGAAACCCTGGCTTTTCTTGAGGAGGACAACTGTCGATGGCAGCTGGTCGACCAAGACGGAATCTGCGCAGACGGGCAGTTTAAGCGTACGGATGACCCCAACATCCTGATATTAAAGAAGGAAAACGGCGAAGAATTCGGTACGGTCCACGTGGCGTATATTTCGCGCCGACGCGATCAGGGCTTGCTCTACCTATTTAGAGATACCAGGGTGACCCGTTTTTATCTGGTGAGTACCGGCCCGGCGTTTACAGTGGAGTCTGGCGATGTCGATGCGGACAGCTGATTCACGGCAATAAAACAGCGAGCGGGGCGCAGTCGTGATCTGCGCCCTACATCACGTTACTTCACATCGAACTCCACGCGATCGAGTTCGGGCACATTGAGGTCGATGAGCTTGCGGGCTACACGGCGGTCGTGTGCCCCAAGCGCCTCGCTTGTCGTCACATGGGCGACAACCTCGCGCTCGACAAGGCCCTCCTCCTCGTCTTCGGTGGCCGAGGTCTCGACGGCAACGGTGTAATCCTTAAAGCCCGGCAGCACCGCGGCAAGCTCGCGCGTGGTTTCGGTGACGCCGTAACCGTCCTGCACGCCGGCCTGCGCCGAGCCAATAGACCCCGCCGTCATAACGATGCAGGGGATGGCAAAGATCACCGTGCCCACGATGATGCGGCGGCGCACCTTGTGTGACAGCTCATCGACCTCGGCGTTTTCCTCGGCGGTCACAATGCCGTCGCCGTTGAGGTCGCGCTTGAGCGGCACGCGCAAAAGAAGCAGCACGGCTTCGGCAGCCAGTGCGATAAAGACCACGTTGATGCCAAACTCGTAGAGGGCTGAAAGAAACAGCGACCCGCTTGCGATGGCGATGCCATAGCCCGCCGCGCACAGGGGCGGCATGAGCGCGGTCGCCACGGCCACGCCGGCGATGAGCGTGGCGGGTTCCTGGTCGCGCGAGTTGCCCAGGCCACCCGCAAAGCCGCCCGCGAGCGCGACGGCAAGGTCCCATACGGTGGGTGTCGAGTTATCGATGATGGCGGCCGTGGTGGTGCCAAGGGGCGAGAGCTTAAAGTACAGCGTGGACGTGATTAGACAAAAGACCATCTGCAGCGCGAGGCCGGCAATTGCCTCGACGGCAATCTCGCGGTCGAGCGTGGCAATGCCGTATGCCATGGCAAGGACCGAGCCCATGAGCGGGCAGATGAGCATGGCACCTACAATGGCGATATCCGAGTTGATATCGAGGCCGATGCTCGCGATCAACATGGCAATGATCAGGATGCATAAGTGCGAGCCAGTCAGGCGCGCCCCGTTTACAAAGCGCTTGCGAATCACGTGATAGGGCGCGCGTCCCTCGCGTATGTTGAACGCCTGCTTAAGGAAACGGGTGGCATTCTCCATGGCCTCGCTGTGTGCAGGGCGTATACCGTGACGACGATGATGACGCTCGCACAGCCGCTTGATCTGTTGTTTGTCGAGTTTCATGCTTACCTCGTTTAGCTTCTGAGCCGCTTCTTGCGTCTGTCGTCTTTACTCTACACCGCGTTAGGCGAGGTGTCAGACAAGGTTTGTTGACCTGGAAGTCAGGCCAATCGACATGGCTAAAACGCCGCGAGGATCATAAGAGTCAAATAGACAAAAAAGCGCGGGGCCGGTTTGATTCCGACTCCGCGCTCTGCGCTGGTGCGTTGTTGTTCGGCCTACCCCAGCAGGCTCAGACCAACAGAGACAAACGCCAGGATAACGCCGACGATGGACTCGCCGCCGAGCAGGCCGCTGGCGACGACCAGGCCCTGCTCCTGGAAGGCGGCATCCTTGGAGGCCTTCTCCTCGTCCGAAAGACCGGCAGCGGCGTCGCGGCGTGCGGCCCACTTGTCGTAGGCGAGCTTGACGCAGGAGCCCAAGAAGGCCGTGAGCGACATGTAGAACGGCAGGTACACGCCCAGGCCGATCATCATGGCCGGAATGCCGAGCCAGTACATGACGATGCCGGCGATAAAGCCGCCTACGAACCACGACACGCTCGGGATGCCCGAGACCATGGTGGCGACGACGCTTGCCTGCGCGGCCACAAAGCTCTTGTCGGGGCCGAAAGCATCCGGACCATAGGCGGTGACGAGCGCGACCATGACGGCAGCGGCGACCAGGGCGCCCACGATGCCGCCGATGGCCTGGCCGATCCACTGCGCACGCGGGTTGGTGCCCAGCACGGCGCCGGCCTTAAAGTCGTTCATGACGTCGCCCGCAAGGCCGCATGCCACGGCCACGATGCCGGCGATAAAGAACAGCTTGACCTGGGCGATCTGTGCGAAGGCAGCCACGATGAGCATGACGATGAGGCCGAAGATCTCCATGGGGTCGATGCCCGTCTGGCCGCAGCTCTGCGCGCTCATGATGGTGGTGACAAAGGTGAACAGCGTGACGATGACGGCCGGGACGGGGCCAAGGTCGAGCGCGATGGCGACGATCACGGCTATGGCGGCAGTACCCAGGCCGATGATGCCGGCGTCGAGCTTAAGCGAGCCCGAGATGAGCGACTGCTCGTCGGTGTCGCTGGAGCTGTCGGCGGCGAGGCCGCGGGCGATGCCGGCGACCTGCGGCAGGATGTCCTTGAGGACGACGGCGACGCCAAAGCCCATCATGAGGCCCATGCCGAGCGATTTGACGATGCCCTGCGCAGTCACAACGTCGAATAGACCCGCAGCGGTGCCGCCCACGATGATGCCAAAGTTACCTAGCAGCGCGCCGGCAAACCAGAAGGCAACCGGGGCGAAGCCAACCAAAAAGCCGATGGAGAGCAGCATGGGCGAGTTATAGATGGCAAAGGTCACGCCGGGGATATTGAGCGTGCACAGCATGCTGGGCACCACGCCCAGAGCGTCGCGAAGCACGCTGTAGATGCCTGCGATGGCCATGGAGCCAAAGAGCTGCTTGCCGGTCTTGCCGCCGGCCTCGGTAGCACGCAGGGTCTGAGCTGCGGCGTTGCCGGTAGGGAACTCCAGCGCGGCGTCCACGATAAAGTGACGGTGGATGAGCGCTGTCGCCAGAAGGCCCAGGATAGTGCCGGCGAGTGCCACGATAAACATGTCGAGCCAGCTGATCTGGTCGGCATAGCCCAGCATCCAGGCGCCCGGGATGGTAAACGCCAGGCCGCCGGCGACCATGGCGCCCGCGGACATGATGGTGTGGGTGACGTTGGCCTCGTTGAGGCTGGCGTTGCCCTCGTTGAGGCTGGCGTTGCCCATGAGCTTCAGGAAGAACAGCGAGATGACGGCAGCGAAAATAATCGGCCAGGGGAGTGCACCCATCTTGAGGGCCGTGTAGGCCGAGCTTGCCGTGATGATCACGCAGCCAAGGACGCCGATGACGACGCCGCGCAGCGTGAGTTGCCCGCGCATCGAAGCGCGGTTCGAGGGATTGCTCATATAAAACTCCTTTGCGTATATCCGCTTCCCCCGGGAGCGCCGTTACGGATACGGCGCGGGAAGTCGGGTTACCAAGGGCCGCCGCGTGAGCTCGCAAACGACCGCGCACCAGTATAGCGGCACGGCAGTTAATTTGGGACTGGGCTTTTTTAGCTATCCCAAACGAAGCCGAAGGATGATTATTCTGGGACGGGGATTTAAAAATCATCAGGTACGCAATGATTTTTAAATCCCCGTCCCAGAATAATCATCGGGATATACTGCTGGGCAGACGAAAGGAGCGCCGGCGATGCTTAATGGGTGCGCATATATATTGACGGTCGACGTGGGCAACACGTTCATTCGCTTTGGCCTGTTTGCCGAGGATTCGGCCGCGGCGCAGGAATGTCCGCTTGCGACGTGCGAGATCACGACGCCGTCGAGCATCACGGCCGACGAGGCACGCATGCGACTTGTGCAGGTCATGGGCGCGCTCGCCGCCGATGCAGGTGTGCCCGGGGTGCTTGCACCCGCCGCGGCCGTGCTGAGCTGTGTAGTCCCGGCGCTCGAGCGCCCGTGGAAGGCGGCACTTTCCCGCACCTGCACGGGGCGCGTGCTCACCGTGGGGCCGGGACTTAAGACCGGCATACCCGTGCACTACGACGATCCGGCCGAGATCGGCCCCGACCGCATCGCCGATGCCGTGGCGGCCCGCGCCGTCTACGGCTCGCCGTGCATCGTGATTGACCTGGGCACGACGACCAATATCGAGGTCATCGACGCGCACGGTACCTTTGTGGGCGGCGTTATCGCGCCAGGCCTGGCCCTCGGCGCCCGTTCGCTTTCGGCGGCAGCAGCGCGCCTACCCCAGGTTGAGCCCTCGGCGCCAACGCACGTCATCGGACGCAACACGCGCGAGGCCATGCGCTCGGGTGTGGTTTTGGGCGAGGTAGCCCGCATCGACGGCATGCTCGACATGGTGCTTGCCGAGATGCGCGCGACCAAGGCCGCGGGGGAGGGCGATGTGCCCATCGTCATTACCGGCGACGATGCCGAGGCACTTGCGGCGCTGGTCGGCCACAGCCTGACGGTAGACGACGCGCTGACGTTGCGGGGTCTCGCCGAGCTCTACCGCATCAACCAAAAGCCCCGCCGCGCGTAGGGCGAGGGGCTGGTGGGATAAGCGCCCCTACCTTTCACCTGCTACAATGGGCCAAACTATTGCGATTGCGGAGGTGTCTGCCATGTCGGACGATCTTCATCAAACCGCGTCGGGCAAGCGCCGCGACGTTATTAGCTGGGACGAGTTCTTTATGAGCGTGGCCATCGCCGCGCAGCGCCGCAGCAAGGACCCCAACACGCAGGTGGGAGCGTGCATCGCCAGCACCAACCACCGCATCCTTTCGGTGGGTTACAACGGCACGCCCTCGGCGCTCAACGACGACTTTTTCCCGTGGGGTACGAGCGATGACCCGCTGCAGGACAAGCACAACTACGTGGTCCATGCCGAGGCCAACGCCGTGCTCAACTACCGTGGCTCGCTCAAGGACCTCGAGGGTTCCACGGTTTACGTCACGCTGTTCCCGTGCCACGACTGCGCCAAGATCCTGGCGCAGGTGGGCGTGGGCGAGGTCGTCTACCTGGACAATAAGTATGCCGACACCGATGACGGCCGTATCAGCCGCCGCATTCTCGACTCCTGCGGCATCAGCTACCGCCAGGTCATCGTCGATGTCCAGATTGGTACCGGGGGACAGGCTCGGCAGTAGCGCGTGCCAACGCCAGCTGGCGGCAAAACAGCCAAAAGAGCCCCGTCCCAAATTGACTGCTCGTGAAAGTCGTGTCCGCACGCATGGCTGGCGCCTAAGCGGGTACATGGCTGTAGTAACATAGCCCCTGTCCGCGGGCGTGCCCGCGTTATTGTGAGAAAGGAGCCCCTGTGGCTGTTAACGAAGAGCTGCTTAAGAAGGTTCTTGAAGAGATTCGCCCCAACCTGCAGGCCGATGGCGGCGATATGGAGTATGTGGGCGTCGACGACGAGGGTGTTGTCAAGCTGGAGCTGCAGGGCGCCTGCGCCGGCTGCCCCATGAGCTCGCTAACCCTTTCCATGGGTATCGAGCGCATCCTGAAGGAGCATGTGCCCGGCGTTACCCGCGTTGAGCAGGTCAATGCTTCCGGCGAGGCCGAGGACCTGTACGACGAGTACGCGCCGTTCTAAGATGCGAAAGCTGCGGACGGTACGCTCCGCATAGACGTTACGCCCAAATATGCGGCTGCGAGCGTAAGGCCCGCGGCCACATTTGTATGTAGGGAGCAGGGGGATCGATATGCTCAACGACCTCTACCATATGCTTGATCCCGTCGCGATCTCGGCGGGCCCCATCACCATCTACTGGTACGGCCTGGCCTACGTGGTCGGTGCTCTGCTCACGGCGGTCGTTATGTACCGCACGCAGCGTCGTTGGGGCTTCAACATTACGATTGATGACCTGACGAGCGTCGTGGTCGGCGCGGTCTTTGGCCTCATCATCGGCGCGCGCCTGTTTTACGTCGTCTTTTACGGCGATGGCTACTATTGGACCCACCCGCTCGAGATCTTTGCCACCAACGAGGGCGGCATGAGCTTCCACGGTGGCCTGGTCGGCGGCATCTTGGGCGGCATCATCGTGTGCCGCATGTATAAGCTCGACGCCTGGACCGTCGCCGACCTTGCCGTTATCGGCGCTCCGCTGGCGCTGTGCCTGGGACGCTGCGCCAATTTCGTCAACGGCGAGCTGTGGGGTAAGCCGACCGATCTGCCCTGGGGTGTGGTCTTTGGCGGCACCGCGGGCGATATGCCGCGCCATCCCTCCCAGCTCTACGAGGCGTTTCTAGAGGGCATTGTGCTCTTTTGCATCCTGCAGGTGCTCAGTCGCAAAAAGCCGCTGCTGCCCCAGGGTACGTTTATGGGCGTCTTTGTGATGGGCTACGGCATCGTTCGCTTTTTGATTGAGTTTGTGCGCGTGCCCGATGCGCAGCTGGGCTATCTGCTGGGCGGCGTCATCACCATGGGTCAGCTGCTGAGCCTGCCGCTCGTAATCGCGGGCCTGGCACTCATCATCTTCGCCCGTCGCCGCAACCAGCCCCAGCGCGTCTACCTGGACGCCTAACCACCAAAACCACCACAAAGGGGACAGGCACCTTTGTGGTGGTTCGCTGGGCAGCGATGACAGAACCGTAACGTTTTCCCAGATAAAACCTGCCAAAATAAACCTGTCCCTTTTTAGCAGGTTTCTAGAAAGGCTTTTTGGACTGTGAAGGATTCCGACCTCTCCACAACAGCTGCGCGCGACGCCGCTCGCATTGTTTGGTTTAAGCGCTATCCCGCCAAGCAGACGCTCATCGCCTTTTTGCTCGCCCTGCTGGCGACCACGGCGTTTTCCATCGATCCCGCCCCGGTGTCGAGCAATGCAGTCCTGGCGATCGATCCAAAGGCCTCGGGCATGCTTTACGTGTGCTACGAGGTGCTCCTGTCGTTTGCCGGTCACACCGACGCGGTCATGCTGCTCGCGCTGGCCTGTCTACTCACGTTGCCCTTTCGTTACGTGTTCTTTGGCCGCGGCGACACCTGGCGTCCATCGATCATTCTGCCGTCGCTGTTTTTCGCCATCTGCATGGTGTTCGGCCGCAGCTACGATCTCACCGACTCGGCCGAGATTGTTTTTGGCGACAAGGCCCGCATCATCTGCGCCTGGATTGGCGGCGCGGGCTGGATGCTCCTAGCGATCGTGGCTTTCTATCTGGCTTTTGAGTGCCTGGATTGGCTGAGCTCTCGGCGCATCCCGTTTTCCGAGGCGCACTTTGGGCGCATATGGCGTGTGGCTCACGCCGTGCTCTCGGTCCATCCCTTTGCCGGGCCCTTCCTGGTGCTTATGATCGCCTGGGCGCCCACGCTCATCGCTTCGCTGCCTGGCCTTTTTATGGGAGATACGGGCGCGCAGATTCGCCAGTGGTTCAACTATCCCAACGGCACGAGCGACTACCTGCGCCTACTCAACCCCAACGTGCTGCTCAACGGGCATCATCCCGTAGTGCACACGGCCATTATCGGCTCGTGCGTTCAGCTGGGGCTTTCGCTGTTCAACAGCGCTAACGCGGGCCTCATCATCTATACCTGCGCTCAATTTGTCATCACGGCTGCCTGCATGGCCTATTCCATTTCGTCGCTGCGCAAACTGGGCGTGAGCCTGCCGGTTCGCGGTGCGATCCTGCTGTTCTTTGCGTTTATGCCGATGTTCTCCAACTACGCGGCGTTGCTCACCAAAGACGTGCTCTTTGCCGACGCGTTTTTGGTGCTGCTGGTACAGACCGTCAAGCTCGTGGCATGTGGCTTGCCCCGTCGTGATGCCAATGTCGAGCGAGCGGGCGAGAAAGCCCCCGTGCTCTTTGCGCGCCACGACTGGCTGCTGCTCGCGCTGGCTGCTATGGGTTCCACGTTTCTGCGCAACGGCGGCCTTGTGTTTCCCCTGGCGGCATGCGTAATCGCGGCGGCGTTTTGCGTATGGGACGCGCATGTGGCTCGTCGTGCAGTCAAGCAGACTGGTGCTGCGCCTTCGGGCGCCATCCCGCGTTTCCGCTGGGTGGGAGTTCTCGCGGTGCTCGCGCTCTGCCTTGCCTCTAATATGTACTTCACCAAGGTCTTTATGCCGGCGCACGATATCACGCCTGGTTCCAAGCGCGAAATCCTCTCGATTCCGTTCCAACAGACGGCTCGTTTCGTCCAAAAGCACGACGGCCTCAACTCGGGCGTCAACCCTACGGTTAAGGAGGACGGCACTATCGTGGAGGCTCCTTGCGACGGTTCGGTGACCGACGAAGAGCGTGCCGTGATCGATCGCGTACTCAAGTACGAGAACCTGGGCCGCCGCTACAACCCCGACAAGTCCGATGCCGTCAAGAACTGCTTTAACGAATACGCCTCGCAGGAGGACATCAAGGCCTATTTTGAGGTCTGGGCGCAGATGTTCAAAAAGGATCCCGAGTGCTATATCTCGGCGCTCATCAATAACTATTACGGCTACTTTTATCCGAGTGCCCGCGATGCCTTGGTCTACAGCACGGCGCGTAGTGCCGAGATCATGGCGCGTCCCGACAACCTCAAGTACTTCGACTTCCATCCGGTTGACAGCAACGTGGTGCGCTGGTGCGACCACCTGATCAATCTGTACCGTGTGGCGGTGCAGCGCATCCCGTTTATTTCGCTCACCATGAGCTCGGCCACCTATGTGTGGATCATGATTGCCGTGGTGGTCTACCTGCTGCGTCGTCATTCATGGCGTGCGCTGGCGATCTGGGTGCCGCTGTTGGGCGTGCTCGCCGTGTGCCTGATTGGTCCGTGCAACGGCTCGACCTACATGCGCTACCTGTATCCGGTCATCGCCTGCATGCCCTTCGCCATCGGCGCCACCGTCACCCGCAGCGACTTCCTCTGGTCCTAACTTGGTGCATTGGGGTCAGGTTTCTTTGCACCAAAGGGGACATCATCACGACGCCTTCATTTTGGGGTTTATCTCGCAGGCTAGTAGGTATATCATAACGACGTTTGTTTATATTGCCCGAGCATCTGCGCTGGGCTTTAGGTCGAAACCGATAGGAGACACGTATGTCCGGACACTCTAAGTGGGCCACAACCAAGCATCGTAAGGGCGCGCAGGACGCCAAGCGTTCCGCCCTCTTCTCCAAGCTCAGCCGCAACATCACTGTTGCTGCCCGTCTCGGCGGTGACCCGCTGCCCGAGAACAACGCCAGCCTCGCCGCTGCCGTTGCCAAGGCCAAGGCTCAGTCCATGCCTAAGGACAAGATCAAGTCCGCTATCGACAAGGCTTTTGGTTCGGGTGCTGACGCCGCCGTCTACGAGAACATCGTGTACGAGGGCTACGGTCCCGCCGGTGTCGCCGTCTACGTCGACTGCCTGACCGACAACCGCAACCGTACCGCCGCTGATGTCCGTTCCGCCTTCTCCCACGCTGGTGGCAACCTGGGCACCTCCGGCTCCGTCGCCTTCCAGTTTGAGCGCAAGGGCCAGATCGTCGTCGCCAAGGAGATCCTGGATGAGAACGCCAAGAAGGAGACCATGATCGCCAACGGTGCTGCCGGTGACGAGGATGAGTTCATGATGGCTATCGCCGAGGCCGGTGGCGAGGACTACGAGGATGCCGGCGAGGAGTGGATCGTCTGGACTGCTGCCAACGAGGTCATGGCTGTCTCCAAGGCGCTCGAGGAGCAGGGTGTCCAGGTCAAGGGCTCCGAGACCACCATGGTCCCGACCACCCCGACCGAGGTTTCCGGCGCCGACGCCAAGAAGGTCCAGCGCCTCATCGACCGTCTTGAGGAGCTCGACGACGTCCAGGACGTCTACAGCACCATGGACATGACCGACGAGGTCATCGCTGCCCTCGAGGAGGAGTAGCGCCAGCACGGATTGAGCCGTGCATATCTGGGCATAATGAAGCGAGCATGCAAGCCTCGTGGAATAGATGAGCCGGATCCGCGTGCGTAGAGCACCGGACCCGGCTCTTTTATAATGATGCGAACCGTTCTGCATTTCGAGAGCCGAGATTTGAAGGGAGCGCCGCGTGCGCGTACTCAAACGAGCCCTAGCGATCGTGTATCTTGCCGCCACCATCGTGGCACTGGGTACGCTTGTCTGCCAGTTTTGGGGGCCGTATACGTATCGCTTTATGCTGCTGATGCGCGACCCCATGCCGCGCATCGTCGTGACGGCGTGCGCCGGCGTCGTGGCGATCGGCGTACTGCTGAGCTTTTTCCGCCTGATGTTCGCCCGTCGCGAACCGTCCTGCGTGCATCCGGCGGGGGAGCGCAATATCGAGGTTACCCTTGCGGCGCTTTCTTCGTGCGCCAGGGTTGCTGCCGAGCGCGACGACCGCGTGATGGTCGAGCATGTCGAGGCTCGCGTCCAAGGCCCCGACGATTCGCACGTCCGTTTTAAGGTCGAGGCTATCGCGCTTGACGATAAGGACGTGGCATCTCTGGCTACCGCGATGCAGCAGCGCATCGAAGAAGCCTGCGATACCGTGCTCGGCGCGCCGGGTACGACCGCGCGCGTCCGTTTTTTGCCGTCCAAGACTACCGTCCAGACCGTGGAGGTTTCCGGTGAGTGATACCAATCAAGATAAGACCGCTCGTACGCCGCGCCTGACGATTGACCAGAGCGCCACGTCGGCGAGCGAACCTGTTGATTCCAAAGCAGAGGCAACCGAGTTACAAGACGCGGCAGCCGCGGATTTTGACGAGGCTATGGGTCTCATCAAGGGTACGGGCGCTGCCGTCTGGAGCTATGCTGTGCGTCATCCCAACACCACGCTCGGCGCCGTCGCCGGCTTTATCCTCGCCGTGTTGGTGCTCACGTTGGGCCTGTGGGACACGCTCGTCATTGCATTCTTCGTGCTGATCGGCGCTGTGATCGGCCAAATTCGCGACGGCGAGAACGGGATCGTCAACTTCTTCGGCCGTCTGTTTAGCGGCCGCTAATATGTATTCGACTGTCGCATCCGCGGCGGGCATAAGGAGGAACCATGGCTTTTAATACGAAGGTCGATGTAGCCGATACCGAGCTCGAGGAGAACGAGGCGGTCGTCGCCGAAGCTGAGGATGTGACGCTCGAGGATGAGGCTCTCGTCGAGGCCGAGTCCGATACGTATGAGGACGACGAGGAAGCGGATGAGTCCGAGGACTCGCTGACCTATTCCAACGGCGTGATCGAGAAGATCGTTGCCATGGCCACCCGCGAGGTTCCGCACGTTCTGGGCATGAAGGGTAACCTCATGCACTTTGTGCAGGAGCAGTTTGGTGCCGAGAATCTGACCAAGGGCGTGACGGTCGAGGTCACCGACGATAATCGCGTGGTCGTCAACATCTCCGTCATCATCGAGTACGGCGCCTATGCGCCCGCGATCTTCGACGATGTTAAGGCACGTGTCACCGAGCGCCTTGCCGCGATGACTGGCCTTGAGGTGGCTGGCGTCAACCTGCGCATCGAGGATGTCATCACCCCCGAGGAGTACGAGCACCGCACCAGCCAGCACGAATAACCTTCCAAAAAGGGACAGGTTTGTTTTGGCAGGTTTTATCTGCGAAAACATTAAACGGCCGACCGCGCAAGCAAAAGCGTGGCCGGCCGTTTTTGTACGCTCCCGATATAGTCATACCGCTCGTCTAACTAAGGGTTGCAATCCCCACGTTCCGCGTTACTCTAATGGGCGCATTGTTTCCAAATTGTTAACGAGGGGTTGCCGTAATGGCCGACGAGCACGAAACAGAAAGCAAGGCATGGGCAATTGAGGCCGCTGCGGCAGAGGCGGCGTCGCGTGCTGCCGAGGAGGTGCATCGTCCTCCCGTAGTGCCGATGGAACGCGTGGTCGATCGCGATGTTATCGAGCGGGGCGAGCGCGCTGGTCGCAAGCGCAGCCAGGAGCCGGGCTTTCCGCGCTTTTTTGCCGAGCTCAATTTGGGCCTGATCCTCACGGCCTTTGCCATCGTCGCGTTTAAAACCCCTAATCACTTTGCTTTTGGCGGCACCTCGGGCGTGTCGGTCATTCTGTCCACGCTGTTCCCGACCCTGCCCGTCGGCGTCTTTATGTGGATTATCAATGCGGTCCTGGTCGTTCTGGGCTTTATCTTTTTGGAGCGCAAGGCAATCCTGTGGAGTGTCTTTGCCTCGTTTGCGCTGTCCGCCTATGTTTCGCTGTTTGAGCTCTTTATTCCGACCGATGTCTCGATGACGGGCGATATGTGGCTCGACCTGTGCTTTGCCGTGATTCTGCCGGCGCTCGGCAGCGCCATCGTCTTTGATATTGGTGCCTCGACGGGCGGCACGGACATCCTCGCCATGATTCTCAAACGCCGCACCACGCTTGAGATCGGCCGTGCGCTGCTGTTGGTCGATATCGGCATCGTGACCATCGCGGCCTTCTTGTACGGTCCGCGCGTCGGTCTGTACTGCGTGCTCGGCCTGTTTGCCAAGACGCTTGTGGTCGACAAGGCCATCGAGAGCATTCACCTGCGCAAAGTCTGCACGGTCATTTGTTCCGAGCCCCTTAAGGTCGAGGAGTTTATCGTCAAGCATCTCAACCGTACGGCGACTATCAGCCGCGGCTACGGTGCTTTCTCGGGCAAGTGCGTGACGGTGATCATGAGCGTGCTAAGCCGTCGCGAGGCCGTGCAGCTGCGCCGCTATGCGCGCGAAGTCGATCCGGGTGCCTTTATCACGATTGTCGACAGCTCCGAGATCGTCGGCAAGGGTTTCCGCGGAACGAACTAACGCGGTCGAGCTCATCAAACAATCGAATAGCGCCCTGCGCATTGCAAATGCGTCATGTTGGAGTATTTGTCCCCACATTGGGTGATAATGATGCTAAAGACATCGTTTGCGATCCAGATGATTCGCTCAAGATACGAAGGGATGATCTCGATGTTCTGTTCGCAGTGTGGTGCCCCCATGGGCGACAACGATAAGTTCTGTGGTGCGTGTGGTGCCCCCAATGCCGGTGCCGCAGCCTCTGCCCCTCAGGGTCAGCCCCAGCAGTTTGTTCCGCAACCGCCCGTGGCGAATGCGTCCAAGGGCTGTGTGGCTCAGGCGTTTGAGGATATGACCAAGACTCCGGGCGTGCTGCAGCGCGTGTGCCAGATTGCCTTTTTACCGGCGCTGATTTGTGTTGTGTCGGTACTCGTGCTGTTTATTCCCGTTATTGGCGGCATTGCAGCTGCCATCGGCTTTTTGGCAGCTTGCATTGCGAGCGTGTGTGGTTCCGGCTTTGGTATTGAGTGGGGTCGCGATCTGTCGCTCAAGGTTGATGGCGGTATGGATCGTCCACTCATGCGTTCCACGTCGTTTGGCCTCGGAGTCTTTTCGAGCGTTATCTCGGTCGTGCTCGAGGTTATCGCTGCCATTCCCGTTATCGGTGTAGTGCTTTCGCTGGTGGAGAGCGTGGTAATTGGCGCCGCGGGCTCGTATTCGTATTACGGCTCCTATGCACTCGAGGCAGCGCTGTTTGGCTCGCTTGGCCTGCTTGTCCTGGCTATGATTGCCACGGCGGTCTTGGGGGTCTTCTTTAAGATGTTCGCCGACATTGCCGTGATGCACTTTGCGGTGACCGGTCGTGTCGAGAGCGCGTTTTCGCTCGACAAGGTCTGGGCGGCGTTTAAGCACAACAAGACCAAGCTGTTCTGCGCTTCGTTCCTTCCCGAGTTTTTGACGGGTCTGGTCGCCAACGTTGTCACATGGATCCTGACGCTCGTCTTCGGCGCCATTGCCTCTGTCGGTATGTATAACTACTACTACCGTCCTTCGGCTATTGAGGCGCTTGTTACCGGCGGTGGCATCACGCTCGTATTGTTCTTGGTGCTGACGGCGTTTGTCACGGTATTCCTTACGGTCTTTGGCAAGATGCTCAAGCATCGTGCCGTTGGCTATTGGGTAGCGCGTTATGCAGCTGAATGGGCTGATGAGGATAAGGATGACGTCCTGACCTTTGTGCTGCCGTTTGAGAAGAAGTCTGCTCCGGCTGGTTTTAGCACCGACGCAGCGCCCGTATCCGATTCCGCTGCGGCGCCTGCGCCCGAGCCCGAGCCCGAGCCCGCGCCCGAGCCCGTGCCTGAGCCTGAACCTGAGCCCGTGCCTGAGCCCGAGCCCGCGCCCATGCCGGAACCGGAGCCCGAGCCTGCGCCTGAGCCCGTGCCTGAGCCCGAGCCTGCGCCAAGCTCCGACGAGGACCCGCAGGACGAGTAACCCTGCCACCTGCCATTTGGGGACGGGGTAGAAACGGTAGAAATAGCGCTTGACAAATAAGCGGGGACGGACGTGCCGAAGCGTCCGCCCCCGCTTTGATATCGCGATGCGGCTATGACTGCGAGATGGTCGTGGATCGACTACTCGTCGTGCTTCTCCTCGCGGCGAGCGGCGGCACGTGCATCATGGATGCCCTTGATGGCGGCATGGCGCGCCGTGCGGGCATCGTGCATGGCGTCGCGGGCCTCGGCGGCCGTGGCCTTGGCAGAGCGCAGTTTGGCTGCCAGGTCGGGATTGGTCTCGGCGACCGCGGCAATCGTGGGGCCGTCGAGCTCTTCTTGTGTGGGCTCGGCCAAAAAGTCGATGGCATATTGGGCGGCCACCATGGAGCCCTTGGCCAGTACCGACTCGTCAATCTTGTAGAAGCAAGAATGTTGGGCGTACGTGGCGCCAATCTGGGGGTTGCGCGTGCCAACAAAGGCGAGCACGCCCGGTACGCGGCGCAGGTACTCTGAAAAATCCTCACCCGAGAGTGTGCCGCGATAATGGCCTTGGCCGGTGGGGCCCAGGCATTTGATTACTGCCTGGCGGCAGCGCTCGCTCGAGGCGGCATCGTTTTCGACCTTGTAATTGGCGATGGTGTAGTCGGTGAGCTCTGCCTCGGCGCCCAAGGCGGCCGCGGTATGCTCCACGATGCGGCGCATGAGCTCCGGCATTTCCTCGTGGGTCGAATCTCCGTAGGTGCGCACCGTGCCGGCGAGGTAGGCCGTGCCGGCGATAACGTTGCGCGCGGTGCCGCCGTGCAGCTCGCCGACGGTAATGACGGCCGGCTCGTAGGGACTGATCTCGCGCGAAACGATGGTCTGCAGAGCGTTGACGATCTCGGCGGCAACCATAACGGCGTCGTGACCGCGCTGGGGCATGGCGCCGTGGCACGAGGTGCCGCGGACGTCGATGCGGAACCAGTCGGTATTGGCCATGCGCGGTCCGGGCTCGCAGCTCACGGTGCCGGCGTCGACCTCACTCCAGATGTGCGCGGCGTAGGCGCCATCGACGCCGTCGAGCACGCCCGTGCCGATCATGAGCTTGGCGCCCTGGCCGTTTTCCTCGCTGGGCTGGAAGACGATGCGGATCTCGCCGTGGATGTCGTCGGTCATATGGCGCAGGATTTGCAGCGTGCCGAGCATCATGGCGATGTGGCAGTCGTGGCCGCAGGCGTGCATGCAGCCCTCGTTGACGCTGGCAAACTCCTCGCCGGTCTGCTCGGTGACGGGCAGGGCGTCGATGTCGGCGCGCAGCAGGATGCGGCGGCGTGGCGTGCCGTCCTCGCGATAGGCATCCGACGCGGTACCGCGAAGCGTTGCCACCAAGCCGGTCTTGAGCGGACGCTCGTAGGGGATATTCATGGCGTCGAGCTGGTTGGCGATGTCGGAGGTCGTGCGCTCCTCGGCAAGGCTCAGCTCCGGGTGCTTATGGAAGTGCCGGCGCTGCTTGATGATATAGGGTTCAAACTCGGTAGCGATATCTTTGATGGCTGCGGTGACGTCGTCAGCCGCGCGAGCCTCGGTCGCCGCCATAATCTGCTGTGCCTTGGTCTTCGTCATGGTCGATTTGCTCCTTGCTGGGTTGATCGCAAAATCGTACAGGCTCTCTCCAGTATGCCACCTGCCGCTAGGGCTGGTAAAGTTGCCGTTTGCCGCTTGGGGTTTTGTTACAAGGGCGGGGGAGTACACTCGGGGGTGTTGAATTTCCTGCCAGAGATGGGGATGCCCATGCAACATATCGATCGGATTATCCGCTCCAAGAACGTCTTTACCGCGCAAGACGGCATCGATACCGCCCGCGAGCTGGCGATTGCCATCGCAGGCGACCGTATCGTCGCAGTCGGTGCGCCCGATGACGTGATTGCCGCCGCGCCTGCCGCCACGCCGGTTATCGACTACGGCGAGCAGTTTGTCTGCCCAGGTTTCCATGACGCTCATCTGCACTTCTTCCATACCTCGGTCGGCTCCTCGCCGTACATGCTCATGGATATGGGCACGTCCGAGGCGGCGCTGGTGCAACACGCGCTCGAGTTTTCCCAGGACCTGCCCGATGACGCTTGGGTTGTGACGCAGGGCTGGCGCGACTACCGTTGGGACCCGCCCGAGCATCCTACCAAGGCGTCGCTCGATGCGGCATTCCCCGATCGCCCCTGCGTTATGTATTCGGGCGACGGCCATACGCTGTGGCTCAACAGCCGCGCACTCGAGGCGCTCGGCGTCACGCGCGACAGCGAGCCGCCAGCGGGCGGTGGCTACGACAAGGACGCAAGCGGCGAGCTCACGGGCATTGCTCACGAGGCGGCTGCCATGCAGCTGCTACCGCGCTGCCTTGAGTGGCTGGGCGAGGATCGCATCGCAAGCGCTTACGCCGATCAAATGAGGCGGATGGCCGAGCAGGGCATCACCTCGATATGCGATATGTCGCTCATGCCCATGCCGGGCTGCGACTTTATCCGCGACGATGTCTACGACAAACTGCAGGCAGCCGGCAAGCTGGGCATCCGCGCCCATTTGTTTCCCACGCTGCTGGATGACCAATCGCGCTTGGAAGAGCTACAGACCCGCTACGCGAACAACGCGCTGCTCTCGGCGCCAGGCTTTAAGCAGTTCTTCGACGGCGTGTCGAGCGAACACACGGCATATCTCACCGAGCCCTATACCAATCCGCGCTTCCCGGGCGACCAGGGCCGTCTGACAGTTCCTGCCGAGCGCATGCGTAAGCTGGTTCTGGCGGCCGCGGAGCGCGGCCACACTGTGCGTATCCACGTCATCGGCGACGGTGCCATCCATGCTGCGCTCGATATCTTTGAGGAGGCGGCAGAGCTCTACGGCCTGCCCCAGCACGGCCATAACACACTCGAGCATCTGGAGAACCTCCTGCCCCAGGACATCGATCGCCTGCGCAAGCTCAACGTGGTCGCCTCGAGCCAGCCCTGCCACATCACGCTCGATCCGGGTGGCCCAGAGCGCGACTTTGGCCTGGAGCGAAGCCGAATCATGTGGCCGTTCGCAACCTATAAGCAGCGCGGCATCCGCCAAGCCTTCGGAACTGACAGCCCTATCACGCCCGTTACCAGCATGAACGTGCTCTACACGGCCATCACGCGCCAGGACCCCAAAAGCCACTGGCCCGAGGGCGGCTGGTTGCCGAGCGAGCGCATCGATGCGGCAACGGCTCTGCGCAACTACACTCTGGGCAGCGCCTATGCAGCGGGCGACGAGCAAAACCTCGGCAGCCTGGAACCCGGTAAATACGCCGACCTGGTAGTCTTGGACCAAAACCCACTCACCATCGACCCCCAAGAACTCCAAGCCACCAAAGTCCAAGCCACCTACCTAGCCGGCAACCTGATCTACGAGCGCTAAGTATTCATGTCTTACCGTTAAACGCGGCTCGGGCAGCTTATTTTGGGATGGCGCTCGAGCCGCGTTTGCGTTTCGGTGAGGATCCGCCATGTGCGTCCCTGCTCTGTTGGATTTGGGCGCGGGGTTGAGGTGCTGCTCCGTGCGTTCAATTTGGACATCAGCAGTGAAACCTCATGGTGTTTTGCATACTTCCAGTTGCAGATTGCATAAAAAAGCTGAGATGTTCTTTCCGGTCCTGATGTACCCCCGCCTGGGCCGTGCAAAAAACGGAGTATTCAGCACCGCGAGCTCTGCCGGTGCCGCTGCGGCTGAGTAACGTTACGGAGATTGACGTCATTTTGGGCTCCGGTACGGCGCGAAGTACGCCCATTTGTCCCAACGGGGTCTGCCCACCGACCAAAACCGCCCGCTGAAGGCGTTCTTGGGACCAATAAGGTATGTCCGGCGCGTATGCAGCCGTCCTGGCTTGCTGAATACTCCCAAAAATGCACGGTGCTCCCCAGGGGACCCGTGCGCGCAGCGAAGACCATGCCCACATTCCTATCCGCATCGCCATTTTGCTGCACTGACTTTTCTGAATGCCGGGCCCGAATTAGTTAACCTGCCTCCCGTGTGGCTCCGGAGGGGCGGGGCATAAGGTTTATCGCGAGTTCCGCACGAGCCGAAGGCCACTTAATGTGGCCTTCGTGCG
>NZ_QSTE01000018.1:0-39986 GCF_003438115.1 Collinsella sp. OM08-14AT | reverse complement strand
ACTTGGAATGGGGAGGCCTCGCGGCCTCCCCCTTTTTTGCGTTTAATAGAGAGCTGTAATACAAGAACTCGCCTTCGTTTAGCTTGTCTTACTGTTTGGCTGTATTTTGAGTCCTTCTTTTGTATTTGCGCGATAATAACTCCCATTGGCGTTAGGGAGGACTTGATGTTTACCGTTTTTGTCTTGGGCAATATTGCTTCGGGTAAGTCGACTGCCTGCCGCTATCTCGAATCTCATGGCGCCATGCTTATCGATCTGGATGAGCTTGCCAAATCGCTGTACGTGCCGGTGTCGGATATCGTCAATGCTCTTGCTGAAGAGTTTGGCTGGGATATTTTGGACGAGGAGGGCGGCGTTCGACGTAACATCCTCGCTTCTCGAGCTTTTGTCTCTCCTGATGCGGTTGCAAGGCTCAATAGCATTGTGCACCCCGTTCTCGTTGAGCAGCTTTCGCTGAGGATTCTCGATCCTGTCTGCTGTACGGTTTCGTCTCCCCGCTATCCCTTCGCTGCGGTCGAAGTATCTGCTCCGACTGGCTTTGAGGACGCCTTTGGCCTTGCGGATGAAATTATGGTTGTTAGTGCTCCTTTGGCGGTCCGTCGCGAACGTGCCATTCACCGTGGTATGGAGCCATCCGATTTTGATGCTCGCTGCGCTTGCCAACCCGATGAGTCTTCGCTTTGCCGTCTCGCCACAACCGTGATTGATAACGCAGCGGGCGACAACACGCTCTTTGAACAACTGGATGCATGGCTTGCTCGCCATGGCCTTATGGACGCTACGAATAAGGGGGCGACAGATGCCTAAGACGCGTTTCTTTACGTGGTATCGCTTTGTGCCGCTGGCTCTCGTTTTCGTCTTTGGCCTTATCTCGCTCGTTTACTCGTGTGCTCCCGCCGCTTTCTTTAAACCGCTTTATCCGATTGACTATGAGGCGTATGTAAAGCAGTCCAGTATTTCGCATAATCTCGATCCGTATCTGGTGTGTGCCGTCATCAAGTCGGAATCAAACTGGGATCCCGAGGCGGAATCCAACCAGGGCGCCCAAGGTCTCATGCAGCTTATGCCTGAAACCGCTCAGGATATGATCGCCAAGGGCCTTGTCGACGGGGACGAGTATTCTGCCGATAACCTGAATGACCCCGCTACGAATATCGAATTTGGGTGCGCGTACCTCTCGTACCTGCTGACGTATTTCAATGGCTCGACGGATAGTGCTATTGCTGCTTACAATGCCGGAATGGGCAATGTCGATGGGTGGGCGCAGCAAAACACATCGCTCCACAACGCGATTACCTTCCCCGAGACACAAGCCTATTTGATTCGTGTCAATAATGCCTGGGTTCGCTATAAGACCCTCTATCCCGACCGGTTCGTATAGGACTATGCCTGCCGCCTGCGTATACTGCAGATATATGAGTTAGGAGTATCCATGGCGGATTTTGAAGTTGAGCGTGTTGGCGGAGAGCTCAAACGTTTTGGCGTTGAGGGCTCTGATGTGCCGTTTAAGGTCGTGTCTCCCTATGAGCCTGCAGGTTCCCAGCCGAAGGCCATTGAGTCGCTTGTGAAGGGTGTGAGGGACGGAGACCGCTATCAGGTTTTGCTTGGCGTGACCGGTTCGGGCAAGACCTTTACCATGGCCAAGACCATCGAAGCTCTCGGTAAGCCAACGCTGGTCATGGCCCCCAACAAAACCCTCGCCGCACAGCTTGCGAGCGAGCTCAAAGAATTCTTTCCCAACAACGCTGTGGTCTACTTCGTCTCGTACTACGACTATTATCAACCCGAGGCATATGTACCGCAGAGTGATACGTATATCGAGAAAGACTCGTCGATTAACGAAGAGGTCGAGATGTTGCGCCATCAGGCGACAGCATCGTTGCTTTCTCGACGCGATGTGATTGTCGTCGCATCGGTCTCGTGCATCTATGGCATCGGTTCTCCCGAGGACTATGCGGGCTTGGCACCAAACGTCGATAAGAAGGTGCCGCTCGAGCGCGATGACTTTATCCATGCGCTCATCGACATTCAATACGACCGTAATGACTATGACCTGGCGCGTGGTACGTTCCGCGTACGTGGCGATGTCGTCGATGTGTATCCGCCCTATGCGGAGCACCCGTTGCGGTTTGAGTTCTTTGGCGACGAGGTTGAGCTGATTGCCGAGATCGATGAGGTTACCGGTGAGATGTTGCGTGAGTACGAAGCGATTCCCGTGTGGCCGGCTTCGCACTACGTGACCGAGAAGCCAAAGGTGAAGGCGGCCCTGAAATCGATCAGCGAAGAATGCGAAAAGCGCGTGGCGGAGCTCAAAGCGACCGACAAGTTGCTCGAGGCACAGCGCCTGCAGCAGCGGACCGATTATGACCTCGAGATGCTCGAGACGATGGGCTTTTGCAACGGCATCGAGAACTACTCGCGCCATCTGGATGGACGTAAACCGGGCGAGCCGCCGTTTACCTTGATTGACTACTTTCCCAAGGACATGCTCTGCATCATCGACGAGAGCCATGTGACGGTGCCGCAGATTCGCGGTATGCACGAAGGCGACCGATCGCGTAAAGTGACCCTGGTGGAGCATGGTTTTCGCCTGCCCTCGGCGCTCGACAACCGTCCGCTTCGCTTCGATGAGTTTGAGGCGAGGATCCCGCAGTTCATCTACGTTTCGGCTACGCCGGGTGACTATGAGTTGCGCGTGAGTCAAAACGATGTTGAACAGATTATTCGACCGACCGGCCTGCTCGATCCCAAAATCGACGTTCGTCCGGTCCGAGGCCAGATTGACGATCTTGAGGACGAGATTCGCGAGCGCGTGGCCCGCAAGGAGCGCGTGCTGGTGACCACGCTGACCAAGCGCATGGCCGAGGATCTGACCGATCACCTGCTCGATGCCGGCATTAAGGTCAACTACATGCACTCCGATACGGCGACGATGGACCGTGTCGAGATTCTGCGAACGTTGCGCGAGGGCAAGATCGATGTTTTGGTTGGCATCAACTTGCTTCGCGAGGGTCTGGATCTTCCCGAGGTCTCGCTGGTGGCAATTCTCGATGCCGATAAGGAAGGTTTCTTGCGTAACCGCCGTTCGCTGATTCAGACGATTGGCCGTGCGGCCCGCAATGCCGACGGCGAAGTCATCATGTACGCCGACGTCGTGACCGATTCGATGAAAGAAGCCATCGAGGAGACGCAGCGCCGTCGTGAGATCCAGATGGCCTACAACGAAGAACACGGCATTGTGCCCAAGACGGTGCACAAGGCCATCAACGATATTTCGAGCTTTATTGCCGAGGCCGAAAAGACCGTGGGGTCCAAGGGACGCTCGAAGGGCGACTCTCTGGGCCATGGTGCGTTCTATACACCCGATGAAAACGGCGAGGGCGAGGTGCCAGAGACGGTGACGCCTGAACAGACGCTTACCGAGCAGCTGGAAGGGCTGCCGCATGACGAGCCGGTGCGGATCGTCGAGACCATGGAAGAAGACATGCGTAATGCCTCCGCCGCCATGGACTTTGAGGAGGCGGCGCGCCTGCGTGATGCCGTCGTTCAGATTCGGGCGATGCTCGAGGGCGCGCCCGAGGACGAAACGATTGAGCGCCTGCGCTCGCAGGCCCGCAAGGGTTCCACGTTCGCTTCGGGCAGAAAACGCCAGGGCGCGCGATTTAAGAAATAGGGTACAGGCCCCGCGCTTCTCGTTGAGCTCGGGGTCTGTGTCTTTAGTGTGCTAGAGGTCTGCAATCAGGGCTTCGGCGCACCGGATGCCATCAGTGGCGGCGCTCATGATGCCGCCGGCATATCCTGCTCCCTCGCCGCAAGGGTAGAGGCCTGGAGTCGCCACGGCGTGACACGCGCGATCTCGGGTGACGGTGACCGGGGAGCTCGAACGCGTCTCCACGCCGGTAAGCACGGCATCGGGACGGTCGTAGCCCCGTAGCTTTTTTCCGAGCAGGGGAATTCCCAGGCGAAGCGACTCGACGATATGCTGCGGCAGGGCTTCGTCAATTGCCGTCCAGGTCACACCGAGCGGATAGGTGGGCTTTACCTTTCCGGGCGCCTTACTGGCGCGTCCTGCGAGGAAATCTCCGACGAGCTGTGCTGGTGCGTTCCAGTTGGAACCGCCCAGGCGATAGGCGGCCGCCTCGCAGGCACGCTGGAGCTCGATGCCGGCGAGCGGGTCATTGTTGGGAAGGTCCTCAGGCGTGACGTTAACGAGCAGGGCGGCATTTGCGTTGCGTCCGTCGCGGGCATTGAGGCTGGCCCCGTTGACGCACAGGTGGCCCGGCTCGGAAGAGGCGGCGACAACCTGCCCACCGGGGCACATGCAAAACGAGAACACGCTGCGCCCGTTGGGGAGATGGGCGACAAGCTTGTAGGGGGCTGCTCCGAGGGCGGGATGTCCCGCCGAAGGGCCATATTGAGCGCGATCGATATCGAGCTGTGGGTGCTCGATGCGTACGCCCATGGCAAAGGTTTTTTGCGCGAGGGCTACGCCATGGTCCTTGAGGAGCTCGAATACGTCGCGGGCGGAATGGCCGCAGGCAAGGATAAGGTGCTTCGTGGCGATTTGCTCAGTCGCGGCATGTTGAGACGCCTGGACATCGATGCCGGTGATGGCGCCGGACGCGTCGGCGCGAATGTCAACGAGCTTTGTTCGATAGCGGACGACACCTCCGAGCCGTTCGATGCGCTGGGAAATATTGGTGACAACAGTGGGAAGGATGTCGGAGCCAATGTGCGGCTTGGCATCCCATAGAATGTCTCGGGGTGCACCCGCTTCGACGAAGGTGTCCAGGATAAGGCGATGGGCGGGATTTTTGGTTCCCGTATTGAGCTTGCCATCCGAGAAAGTCCCCGCACCGCCCAAGCCAAACTGGATATTGCTCTCGGGGTCGAGGGCGCGCTCCTTCAGAAAGAGGTCGATTGCCTGCGAGCGGCGAAGCGCTGGGTCGCCCCGTTCGATAAGCAAGGGCTTCAGACCTGCTTCTGCGAGGGTAAGTGCGGCGAAAAGGCCAGCGCATCCGGCGCCGACGACGACGGGGCGCTCTTTGGGCGCGCCGGAAACGGGGGAGGGGAATGAAGGCTCATTGTCGTCTATCGTGCGCACGTGTGAGCGGTCGCGCACAGCAACGCTGTCGAGCACTGTCTGCTCGATGTCTGGGCTCGTTAGCTCAACACGAAAGCTCAGGATAAAATGAACGTCTCGTTTCTTGCGGGCATCGATGGACTTGCGGTGGAGCTCGATGGACTTGATCTCGGAGTCTTTGCAACGCAGGACGCGTTTGACGACTCGCTTGCCAACGATAAGGCAAGCTTTTTCATCGCCGGCTTCATCGAGCGACGCATTGACTTGGGTGATTTCGATCATCGAGGTCTCCTTAGATGCAAGAAAGAGGCCGCCCGGTGTCCCAGACGGCCCGAATGCGTTTTGATTATAGACTGCGCAGCTATAGGTTACTGGCAGCGCGAATGCCCGAAAGCCACGCCCATGCAAGGTTGAAGCCACCGCAGTCGGCGTCGATATCGAGCGCTTCGCCGCAGACGCAAAGCGGGGCATAGGCTGCGCCGTTCGCGCGAAGGCCGGGTATCGAGACGGTCTCGATGGGTATGCCGCCACGTATGACCTGTGCCGAGCGCTCCTCGGCCGTTCCCTCGACAAGCAGTTTAAAGTGCTTGAGGATGGAGACCAGATGGATGACGTCGTGCGACCCGGGGTGGCGCTGTTCGAATGCGGCGCAGACAACGCGAGAGAACTGCGGGGCGAGCATGCCGTCGAGCCAGCGGGGGTCGCGGGACGAAAAACCGCCGAGCAACGCAACTCGCTGGTTAAGCATATCGAGCAACTCGTCTTTGGAGAGGTCGGGGAAAACGTCGAGCAGAATCGTGTCGCCGCGCTGGACGCGACGGGAGAGGTTAAAGGCGGCAACGCCCGAGATGCCAAAGGTTCGGAAGAGCACTTCGCCGTCTTCGTGCCAGAGCTCCTCGTGATTGCGGGTGAGCGTCAAACGGGCGCGGACGCGCAGGCCATCCAGTGTCTTGAGCGCAGTCTGGTCGCCGAAGACCGATGCCGACACGGGGCAGAGGACGGGGCGCTGCGGTGTGAGGGGAAGGCTGAACGTCTTCGCGATGTCGGCAGGGCTGCCGCCCGTAGCGATAATCACGGCCTTTGCCTGCAAGGTCATGTTTTTGCGCGGGGTATCGGCGAGCGCCCTCCGAAGCGAGCGGAGCTCCGATTTTCGATCGCCGTGCTTTTTTGCCTTAAGCGCCCGTGCGGGACGGTCTATTTGGAGTGTCCAGCCCTCGGGAGCTTTGTGCGCCATGGCAACGTTGGCTCCGCAGATTAAGGTGACGCCCAGACGATCACAAACGTTGAGAAGCGCGTCGTGCACCGATTCGGCGCGGAGGGAGCGTGGGTACAGTCGACCTTCCTCGGAGGTCGTCATGATGCCCAGCGAGGAGAAGAAGCCCATAAGCTCTTGTTCGGGCCGGGGGCCCATGACGGATTCGACGAAAGCGGGATGGTTGTACCGCCGAGGATCAATCGATTCGTTTGAGAGATTGCAGCGGCCGTTGCCGGTCGCAAGGAGTTTAAGGCCGCAGGCGACATCGCGCTCAACGATGCAGGCGCTTTTGCCAGCGCGTGCGGCCGTGATGGCGGCGGCGAGACCCGAGGCCCCGCCGCCGATTACCAGGACGTCATAGAAGGCGCTCGTGTTCACTTAGGCCTCGTCGGTCTCGTGCGGGGCGATGGCCTCGACGGCAGAGACGGCCTTGGGCAGCATGCCATCGGGCAGCGCGGTCTCGACCTCGCCCTTATCGCAGGCCTCGGCGAGTGACGGATTGATGGGAAGTTGACCCAAGATGTCGAGGTTGTAGCGCTCGGCGACTTCGGGGAGGTTGCTCTTACCAAAGACCTCGATCTTCTTGCCGCAGTCGGGGCACTCGATATAGCTCATGTTCTCGACAACGCCCAGAATGGGGACGTTCATCTTCTCGGCCATGTTGACTGCCTTGGCGACGATCATCGAGACCAAGTCTTGCGGGCTCGTGACGATGACGATGCCATCGACGGGCAGCGATTGGAAAACGGTGAGCGCGACGTCGCCCGTTCCCGGAGGCATATCGACCAGCAGGTAGTCGATGGGGCCCCACGAGGTCTCGCTCCAGAATTGCCTGATGGCGCCCGCTATAACCGGGCCACGCCAAAGGACGGGATCGGTTTCGTTTTGGAGCAGCAGGTTGGAGCTCATGACCTTGACCCCGTGCTCGGAGATCTCGGGCAGCATAAGATTGCCGAGAGCATGGACATGACGTCCGCTCATACCGAACATCTTGGGGATGGAGGGGCCGGTGATGTCGGCATCGAGGATGCCGACTTTGTTGCCGCGGCGGGCAAGCTCGGTGGCGATGGCACCGGTGACGAACGACTTGCCGACGCCGCCCTTGCCGGATAACACGGCGATAACGCGCTTGACTTCGGATAGCGTGTTCTCTTCAAATTCCTGCGGTGCGGTTTGTCCGCCGGCCGCCTGTGCGTGCTCGCAACCCATATCTGACTCCTTTGTATGCGTTGGGGCAAGGCCCCACGATGTGACACGAGCGTCATTGTACCCTCGTTTGCGAACGTGAGCCATTTGTGATGCGCGGCTGGCGATCGATGGCATTCGAAAGCATGGGTCGGGCAGGCGACGTGCGCGCGTCGGATAAATCAAAAGGTCTGCGAATCTTGTATCACGAACATCTGTGCGCGTTGAGTGCGCTAAACTCATCGACGGTGTGATTTGAAGTTATAGGAGGCAAGGAGCTTCCATGTCTGATTCCTCTATCGTTATTCGCGGTGCGCGCGAGCACAACTTGCGCGATATCGATGTATCCATTCCACGCGACCAGCTCGTGGTCATTACCGGCCTTTCCGGCTCGGGCAAGAGCTCGCTGGCGTTCGACACGATCTATGCCGAGGGCCAGCGCCGCTACGTCGAGAGCCTGTCGAGCTATGCGCGTCAGTTTTTGGGCCAGATGGACAAACCCGATCTGGACTCGATCGACGGCCTTTCGCCGGCTGTTTCGATCGATCAAAAGACGACATCCAAGAATCCTCGATCGACGGTGGGCACCGTAACCGAGATTTATGACTACCTGCGACTGCTGTTTGCTCGCGTCGGTACGCCGCACTGCCCCGAGTGCGGTCGCATAATCGAGCGCCAGACGACCGACCAGGTTGCCGATAAAGTCCTGGCTGCGGGGGAGGGCCGCCGCGCGTTCGTGCTGGCACCGGTGGTTCGCGGTCGTAAGGGCGAGTATGCCAAGCTGTTCGAGGATCTTCGCGCCGAGGGCTTTAGCCGCGTGCGCGTCGACGGCGAGGTTCGCTCGCTTGATGACCCTATCGATTTGGATAAGAAATTCAAGCACGATATCGAGGTCGTGGTCGACCGTATCGTGATTCGCGAGAACTCCCTGGGCCGTATTGCCGAGTCCGTTGAACAGGCGACTGCGCTGGCGCACGGCAATGTGAACGTATACTTGCTGCCCGACCGCGACGCTCCCGAGGGGACCGAAGGCGAGTTGCTGGAGTATTCGCTGGCGCTGGCGTGCCCGGAGCATGGGCACTCCATCGATGACCTGCAGCCGCGCGATTTCTCGTTCAACGCGCCCTATGGCGCGTGCCCCGAGTGCGATGGCCTGGGCTTTAAGAAGACGGTCGATGCCGAAGCGCTAATCGAAGACCCCTCGAAGTCGATCGCCGACGGGGTCTTTGGCAGCCTGTTTGGCAACTCTAACTACTATCCGCAGATTTTCGCTGCGGTCTGCAAACACTTTAAGGTGAGCGTCGATACGCCGTGGGAGGATCTGCCTCCGCGGGTGCGTCGCGCGTTTTTAGACGGCATGGGCGACCAGAAGATTTCGGTCGACTATCAAAAGCTCGATGGGCGTCGCAGCCAGTGGGACACCAAGTTCTCGGGCGTGCGCAATATCCTGTACGAGCGCTATAACGAGACGACGAATGAGAACACCAGGGCGCGCTTGGAGAAGTACATTCGCGAGGAGCCGTGCTCGAGTTGCCATGGTGCTCGTCTGCGCCCCGAGATGCTCGCCGTTACCGTAGGCGGTAAGTCCATTTACGAGGTCTGCTGCCTGTCGTGCCGCGAGTCGCTCGAGTTTTTTGAGGGCCTGGAGCTTACCGAGCGCCAACAATTTATCGGCGGGCGCATCGTTAAGGAAATCCTGGAGCGCCTGTGCTTTCTGGTCGATGTCGGACTCGACTATCTGACCCTCGACCGTGCCTCGGCGACGCTTTCCGGAGGCGAGGCCCAGCGCATTCGCCTGGCAACGCAGATCGGCGCCGGCCTCATGGGTGTCCTGTACATTTTGGACGAGCCATCGATCGGCCTCCATCAGCGCGATAACGAGCGCCTGATCAAGACGCTTGAGCGCCTGCGCGATATCGGCAATACCGTCATCGTCGTTGAGCATGATGAGGATACGATTCGTGCTGCCGACTATGTGATCGACATGGGCCCTGGCGCGGGCGTGAACGGCGGACACGTGGTCGCCGCGGGAACGCCTGCCGATATCATGGCGTGCCCCGATTCGATGACGGGCGCTTATCTGACCGGCAAACGAATGATCCGGGTTCCCGATGAACGCCGCAAGCCCGGTCGCGGCTGCCTTAAGATCACGGGCGCCCGTGCCAACAACCTTAAAAACGTTACCGCCAAGATTGAGTTCGGTACGCTTACGGTCGTTACCGGCGTGTCGGGATCGGGCAAGAGCTCCCTGGTTACCGACACCATCGCGCCTGCTCTTACGAATGCCATTCATCGCTCGACGCGTCCTGTGGGCCCGTACAAAAAGCTCGAGGGTATCGAGTGCATCGATAAGGTGATCGACATTGACCAGTCGCCGATCGGCCGTACACCGCGTTCCAATCCCGCTACGTACATTGGCCTGTGGGATGATCTGCGCGCGCTGTTTGCGAGCACACCGGAGTCGAAGGCACGCGGCTACTCGCCGGGACGTTTCTCCTTTAACGTGAGCGGCGGCCGCTGCGAAGCATGCAAGGGCGACGGACAAATTAAGATCGAGATGCACTTCCTTCCCGATATCTATGTTCCCTGCGAGGTCTGCGGCGGCAAGCGCTATAATCGCGAGACGCTTGAGGTCACCTACCGTGGTAAGACCATCTCTGACGTGCTCGACATGAGCGTCACCGAGGCGCTGGCTTTCTTTGGCAATATTCCTCAAATTAAGCGTAAGCTCCAGACTCTGTACGATGTGGGCCTGGGCTATGTGAGCTTGGGCCAGCCGGCAACGACGCTTTCGGGTGGCGAGGCACAGCGCGTAAAGCTCGCCAAGGAACTTCACCGCCGTCAGACGGGTAAGACGTTCTACATTCTGGATGAGCCGACGACCGGTCTCCATTTTGAGGATGTCCGCCAGTTGCTCGACGTGCTGCAGCGCCTGGTCGATGCGGGCAACACGGTTCTGGTAATCGAGCATAATCTCGATGTCATCAAGGTCGCCGACCGTCTGATCGATATGGGTCCCGAGGGCGGCAATGGCGGCGGAACCGTCGTGGTCTCGGGTACGCCGGAGCAGGTCGCGGCATGTTCGCAGAGCTACACGGGCAAGTTCTTGGCTCCGCTGCTCGAGCGCGACCGTGAGCGTCAGGCACAACTCGACGCCCAGTAAAGAGACGCCGTCATGCGAGAAGCGCCACCGATTCCTTTCGATTCGGTGGCGCTTCTGTGTGTCGAGATGGCGCATGCTGCTACATTGGACATATACTTAGGCGTTACGTTCGAACGCGAGGGAAGGGGCATGCCATGGCAAAGGCTGCAAAGACGCCGAAAACCAATGCGATGCGCGAGCTGGAAAACGCCGGCATCTCCTATATTCTCCATACGTATGAAGACTATGGCGATGAGTCGGCGGGTTTAGGCGTTGCGATTTCGGAACAACTTGGCGAGGAGCCTGGCCAGGGTTTTAAGACCTTGGTTTGCGTGACGCCGTCCAACGAACACGTTGTGTGCTGTATTCCCGTTGCCGACGAGCTTGACCTAAAGGCCGCCGCGCGCGCCGCTGGTGAAAAGTCGCTGACCATGATGCATGTCAAGGACTTGCTTGCCGCGACGGGGTATGTCCGGGGCGGCTGCAGTCCAGTCGGCATGAAAAAACGCTTTCGGACGCTGATCGATGAGACATGCGTCCTTTGGGATACCATTTTTATCTCAGGCGGTAAGCGTGGCTATCAGCTTGAGCTTGCCCCCGACGACTTAGTTGCATTTTGCGGGGCGACGGTTGCCCCGATCACGAGAGAGGACTGAGCGATGCCGCAGGAAGAATCGAAGCGCGGGGCTCACTTTGCAAAGCGTTCGGCTTCTCAGGCGTCCGCGTCTGAGGCTTCTTCGGTCGACGACCAGATTCGAAACGCCTGGTCCGCTGCTGCAGATCCAGGGGAGACGGCCGTGTATTTGCGTGCTGCCGGTGCTGGTGCGGCGCTTCCTCGTACGATTCTCTCTTCGGGTCGCCCCGATGAGACGGCGGTGTTTTTGGCCGCGGCTCAATCCCGTGCCGGACGGATGCCTGCTGCCGCTGGGGCGTCTCGTGCGCCGCGTCCCGATGAGACAGCAGTGTTCTTGATGGCGGCTCAGGGAAAGGGCACGTTGAAGGGCGCTCCAGCCGATCGTTCCGCAAGGCATGCAACCGACGGGGATGACGAGCAGCTGCTTATGGATGACGAGTGGTCACCGCTCGGCTCGACCGATCCGGTCGAGGGCGTTGCTGTCGACGACGATGATTGGGGCCTTTTGTCGTTTTCTGATCGAACCGCTGCCGCCAGGGAAGTTGACACGGTTTTTGGTGATGATGCCGTAGCTAACGATGGCGCTTCGTTTGACAACGATGTCACGCCTGCTGGCGGCGCTTTTTCTGCCGATGATGCCGTTTTGGTCGACGACCCCTTCGCGATAATCGATGAGCCCGATATCGAGGTTGATTCTCGACAACACACTGAAGTTAGCCCCCAATCGCAGGACGACGTAGATGATATGGGCTCGTCGGATTACTCTACGGTTGGCCGTTCTGCCGGCCTTATGACTGCGCTGACCATCGTGTCGCGCGTCACAGGGTTCATCCGCACGTGGGCTATGGCTGCCGCCATCGGCATGTCGCTGCTCTCATCTTCCTATCAGGTCGCCAACAACCTGCCCAATATGCTCTACGAGCTCGTGATGGGCGGTATGTTGGTTACCGCCTTTTTGCCGGTGTACATGGGCGTGCGTCGTGAACAGGGTCGCGACGCCTCAAACGAATACGTAGGCAATCTGCTCGGCATCCTGCTTTTGCTGCTGGGCGGCATTTCGGTGCTGGGCACCGTGTTCGCTCCGGGCTTTATCTGGACGCAGTCGTTCCTTTCGGGTGACGGCGGCAGCATAAATACAGCCGCGTTCATGTTTCGTTTCTTTGCCATCCAGATTCTGTTCTACGGGCTGGGCTCGGTGTTCTCGGGCGTTCTCAACGCACACCGTGATTACTTCTGGTCGACGTTTGCCCCGGTCCTCAACAATGCGATTGTCATCGCGAGCTTTATGGGCTTTGCTCCTGTGTCCGCACAATTCGGTGAGCGTGCCGGCATCATTCTTATTGCAGCCGGAACGACCTTTGGCGTCTTTGTCCAGATGGCATGTCAGATCCCCGCGCTCGGCAAGCACGGCGTGCATCCTCATATCCATATCGACTTTAAGGATCCCGCGCTGCGCCAGACGATTACGCTCGGTATTCCGACGCTGCTTGCAACGGTGTGCATGTTTGTTTCGACCTCCATCACCAATGCCGCCGCGCTGGTGGTACAGCCCGAGACCGGTCCTTCTGTCATCGCGTATGCGCGCCTGTGGTACACGCTGCCCTACGCGCTGATTGCCGCTTCGCTTTCGACGGCGCTGTACACCGAGCTCTCTCACGATGCGCAGGAGAAAGATTACGACAGTGTTCGTACTGGCATCTCGCACGGTGTCGCCCAGATGCTGTTCTTCCTGATCCCGTTTGCGTTGTACCTGATTGTTTTCGCCCGTCCGCTCAACATGATTTACTGTGCCGGCAAGTTTGATGAGTCCGGCGTGGCGCTGGTATCCGAGTTCCTTGTCTATCTGGCGCTCTCGCTGCCACTCTACGGCGTGGTCGTGCTGATGCAGAAGAGCTTCTCTGCTCTGCTCGATATGAAGCCCTATGGCCGCTATTGTCTCTACTCCGCCATTGGGCAGGCCGGTTCGGTGCTGCTGTTTGGGGTAGCCCTCGGCTACGGCATGCCGGCCATCGCGCTTTC
Source organism: Collinsella sp. OM08-14AT (assembly GCF_003438115.1). Classification (NCBI taxonomy): domain Bacteria; kingdom Bacillati; phylum Actinomycetota; class Coriobacteriia; order Coriobacteriales; family Coriobacteriaceae; genus Collinsella; species Collinsella sp. OM08-14AT. Next base: position 26,668 of record NZ_QSTE01000018.1, on the reverse strand, counting down.
GTATGTCGTCGACTACGTTATCTTGGTCGGTTGTTCACTGTGGTGGCTGCGCCGTCGTCTGCATGGCCTTCAGGTTACGTCCATACTGCACGGAGGCTTCTTTGGCCTTTTGCTTGGAGGGCTGGGTGCGGCGACTGGCGCCGTCGTTATGTGGGCGCTCGAGCACTTTGTCGGAGCGCTCGGCGGCTCGATTCTGGTTACCTTGTGCTATGTTTGCGTTGCGGGCATCGTCTCACTCGCCGTCACCTTTGGTCTGGCCGTCGCCTTTAAGATGCCCGAGGTTTCTGCGTTACTTCGCCGCAAGTAGGTAAACGTGACGGGTCACGATAACATTCCAACCCTTGCCGAACAGGTCTCGCGCGTTCCCACGCAGCCCGGCTGCTACCTTTGGAAAGACGCCAAGGGCGATGTCATCTACGTTGGCAAGGCGAAAAACCTGCGTGCTCGCATGCGTCAGTACGTGACGCTGCAGGACGAGCGCCAGAAGATCCCGCTTATGATGCAGCTGGTGGCGAGCTTCGACTATATCGTTGTGGAGTCCGAGCACGAGGCATTGGTACTCGAGCGCAATCTAATCGGTCAGTACCATCCGTACTTTAACGTCGATCTTAAGGACGATAAGAGCTATCCCTTTATCGCTATCACCAAGAGCGATCTATTTCCCGCTATTAAATACACGCGTGAGCGCCATAAGCCAGGGACGCGCTATTTTGGCCCCTATACCGATAGCCGCGCGGCGCGTGAAACCATCGATACGCTGCGCAAGGTTATTCCCATTTGCTCAGCATCCTGTGCGGAGTGGCGTCGCTGCCGCCGCATCGTCGAGTCCCACAAGGGCGAGGAAGACATCGTCAATATGATTTGCGCGCAAAACGGGCGCCCCTGCTTTGACTACCATGTCGGGCGCGGCCCGGGTGCGTGTGTCGGCGCGATTTCCCCGGCAGACTATGCCAAGAACGTCAAGCGTGTCGAGCGCTTTTTGTCGGGTCATCGCAAGGATGTCGTCGATGAGCTGACATCCGAGATGACGGAGGCCGCCGAGGCGCTCGATTTTGAGCGCGCCGCCCGCGTCAAGCGCCGCCTGGACGTCATTCGGGGCCTGGACGATCGCCAACAGGTTGTCTTTCCATCGAGCGTCGATATCGATGTTATCGGCTTCTATCGCGAAGAGACCATTTCCGCCGCTTGCGTTTTTGTCGTGCGTAAGGGTCGAACGGTTCGAACCTGCGAGTTCATTCTCGATAAGGGTTTGGATGTCGATGAAGAGGAGCTTCAATCGGGCCTTCTTAAGCGCTATTACGACGAGACGGCTGATATTCCAGCTGAGATCAACCTCTCTGTCGAGCTTGAGGATGCGGAGGCGCTGGGGGAGTGGCTTGCAGGCAAGCGCGAGCGCCCCTGTCATCTCCATAGGCCGCAGCGTGGCGAAAAGCACCGTTTGCTCGATATGGCATCCAAAAATGCGCGCCATGCACTCATGCGCTACATGATGCGTACGGGGTATGCCGACGACCGCACCAATCGGGCGCTCTTGGAGCTCGAAAGCGCGTTGGCGCTGCCATCGCCGCCGTTGCGTATCGAGTGCTTCGATATCTCTACGCTGCATGGCACCTTTACGGTCGCCTCGATGGTGGTGTTTACCAACGGCCGCGCCGACAAGAGCCAGTACCGCCGCTTTAAAATCCAGGCCGAATTGGACGAGGCGAATGACTTCGTTTCGATGTCCGAGGTTTTGGGGCGTCGCTATGCTCCCGAGCGGATGGCCGACGAACGTTTTGGCTCGCGCCCCGATCTGCTCGTTGTCGACGGCGGCAAGCCGCAATTGACGGCTGCAATTAAACAACTTGAGGCCCTTGGGCTCGATATACCAGTTTGTGGCTTGGCAAAGGCCGATGAGGAGGTTTTCGTGCCTTGGGACGAGACTCCCGTCGTGCTACCGACCGGGTCCGCGTCGCTCTATCTCATCAAGCAGGTGCGCGATGAGTCGCACCGTTTTGCAATTACATTTCATCGTGAGTTGCGCGATAAAGCCATGACGGTTTCGGTACTCGATGACGTTCCAGGCGTGGGACCCACTAGAAAACGTGCCATATTGCGCCATTTTGGCTCGATGAAGCGTTTGCGCGCGGCGAGCGAGCGAGAGATCGCGGAAGTTCGCGGCATACCTGCCGATGTCGCCAAGGCGGTCCACGAGACGCTCGTCGCATGGAATGCCGAGCGCGCCGAGGCATCGGCTAGCCATTCCGATAGCTCAACACGAGCCTAAACAACTGGTATACATGCTTGCGCGATTTTCAAGCATTTATTTCGCCATGATTACCTGCTGGTTTCGGGTTTTATTAACGCTAAAACGTTTGACTAACCCAAGGAACAGCCCTGCTATCCTGCGGTTTGACGAAGACTGATATCTCACCTCATCGATACATACTGTCTACAGTATCGTTTGTCAACGAATTCGGTGAACGGTAGTAAATACCGTTCAAGCGGATGTATGTATCGGTCGCCGAGCGCGGCACCCAAGTTGGGTTCGTCGGTAGGTAAGGTATATATCGTCCGCAAGTTGCGCGGGGGCACGTCTAGGTGCTCCCGGGTAAGATTCTCTATTGATAGGAGAAGACATGGCCATCATCAACAAGGGTATGTCCAGGCGTTCGTTCCTCGGCCTCACCGGCAGCGTCGCTGCTGTCGCAGGGCTTGGTCTCACCGGCTGCGGTGGCAGCTCTAGCGACGAGGGTTCCGCTTCCGGTTCCACCGATTCTGCCAACCGTGGCGGCGGCGTGATCACCGCTGGTTCCGCTTACGCTCCGTCCAGCTTCGATCCCGCCAGCACCGGCTCCGCTGTGGGCCTGGGTGCTAACTGGCACGTCGTCGAGGGCCTCTACGGCATCGATTACCACGACTACAGCACCTTCAACGAGCTCGCCACCGACGATCCCAAGTCTGTGGACGACACCACCTTCGAGGTCACCATCCGCAAGGGCGCCAAGTTCTCCGATGGCACCGAGGTCACCGCTGACGATGTCGTCGCCTCCTACACCGCTTGCGCCGCTTCCGCTACCTATGCTCCGTTCTTCCAGCCCTTCGAGTCCATCGAGGCCAAGGACGCCAGCACCGTGACGGTCAAGACCAAGGTCCCCAACTTCTCCCTGCTCAAGGATCGTCTGGCCATCGTCCGCGTTACCCCGGCCACCCAGACCGAGGAGGATCGCGCCAAGCAGCCGATCGGCTCCGGCCCCTGGATGTACGACTCTATCTCCGATACCGAGATCACCCTGGTTCCCAACCCCGAGTACAACGGTGAGTATGCTGCCGAGGATAAGAAGATCCAGTACAGCATCCTGACCGACCCCACCGCTCGCGTTACCGCTCAGCAGGAGGGCTCCACGCTCGTTATGGAGCTCGTCACCGCTGACGCCGTCGACCAGCTCGAGAGCGCCGGCTGCAAGATCGACAACGTCCAGGGCTTCGGTACCCGCTTCATTATGTTCAACGTTGCCAAGGAGCCTTGGAACAACGTCAAGGTCCGTCAGGCCGTCATGTACGCGCTCGACACCGAGAAGATGGTCAGCAACACCTTCGCCGGCCTTGCCACCGCTGCCAGCTGCTACCTGCCCAAGAGCTTCACCAACTATCATGAGGCTTCCACGGTCTACAAGACCGACGCCAAGAAGGCCAAGAAGCTCATTGAGGAGTCCGGCATCACCCCGGGTGCCATCACCCTGCGCACCACCGACAACGAGCAGATTAAGGGCATGGCCGCCCAGGTCAAGAACGACCTCGACGCTCTCGGCTTCGACGTGACCATCCAGACCGATACCTCGCCGGCCACCTACGCTGCCATCGACGGCGGCGAGGCCTACGATATCCTCCTTGCCCCTGGCGATCCGTCCTGCTTCGGCGCTGATCCCGACCTGCTGCTTAACTGGTGGTACGGTGACAACGTCTGGATGCAGACCCGTTGCCCGTGGAAGGAGTCCGCTGAGTGGGAGAAGCTCCACGGTCTCATGGACGAGGCTCTTGCCGCCGAGGGCGACGAGCAGCAGAAGAAGTGGAACGAGTGCTTCGACATCATCGCCGACAACGCCGTTCTGTACCCCGTTGTCCACGTTAAGACCGTCTCCGCTTCCTGGGACGATCCGTCCACCGCGCCCAACGGCGAGGCCCTCGATGGCTTCAATGGCATCGGCACGACGAGCATGTCCTTCAGGGGCGTCGCGACCGTCAAGGCCTAAGACTCGCTTGAGTCATATGTAGGGCGTCGGTCGTAAGGCAACGTCCTCATAGTTGAAACAAAGACCCGGGCGACCTCGATGTCGCTCGGGTCTTGTAATGAGTATCCGTACTCATATACCAGTTGGTCCTACCGACAAAAGAAAGGGGAGAGAACGTGAACAACTTGCTACGTTTGATTGGAAGGCGTCTTGTGGCGCTGCCGATCATGGCATTGGGCGTCACCGTCCTGGTGTTCTTCCTTATGTCGTTCTCCAAGACCGACCCCGCCTACACGGCGTTGGGTGACGGTGCCTCGCCCGAGGCGGTTGCCGAGTACCATGAGAAGTATGGTCTGGACGACCCCTGGCCCGTGCGCTACGTGCGCTATATGGGCGATTTGATCCATGGCGACATGGGCACCTATGGTGCTGCTCGCAACTCCGTTGCCAAGCGCATCTCCACGGCCCTGCCCGTCACGATGCAGCTGACCTTCATCGGCCTTGCCATCGGTGCGGTCGTTTCGTTTTTGCTCGGCGTCATCGCGGCACTGTATCGCGACAAATGGCCGGACCAAGTGATCCGCGTCTTTTCCATCGCCGGCCTGGCAACCCCGTCGTTCTGGCTTGCCGTTCTGTTGATCCTGCTGTTCTCTTCTTATCTCAAGGTCCTCCCGGCATCGGGTGCCCTGCCTCACTTCACCACGAATCCGGCTGGTTATCTGGGCCGCATGATTATGCCCGCCATCGCCTTGGCATTTCCGCTGACGGGCCAGATGACTCGTATCGTGCGCACCGCCATGGTCGAGGAACTCGACAAGGACTATGTCCGTATGGCTCGCGGTGCCGGCGTTCCCGAGAAGGTCGTCGTCGGCATCAACGTTCTTCGCAATGCGCTGATCACCCCGGTCACCACCCTCGGTCTTAAGATCGGTTATCTCATGGGCGGCGCCGTCGTCATCGAGGTTATCTTCAACCTCCCCGGCATGGGCACCGCGATTCTGCAGGGCGTTCAGGGCAACGAGGCGAACCTGGTTCAGGGCGTCGTTATCGTCGTTGCTCTTGCCTTCATCATCATCAACATCGTGGTTGACATGCTCTACCTGCTCATCAACCCGCGCATCAGGACGGTGTAGATTATGGTAAAGATTCGAGAGAAGCAAACCGAGCAGCTCGAGAAGGCTGCCTCCAAGGGGCTCAAGCTCGGTGGCTGGAAGAAGATGACGCTGTCTTCTAAGATTGCCGCCGTCGTGCTGGTGCTGGTCGCCCTGACTGCGATTCTGGCGCCCCTTCTTGCCCCCTATAGCCCGGTCGAGATCTTTACGGCTCGCCAGGCTCCCGGCAACGGATTTATCTTCGGTACCGACGATAAGGGTCGCGACATTCTGTCGCGTATGCTCTACGGTGGTCGTTACTCGCTGATTATCGGCTTTGGCGCCACTGCTATGGCTCTGGTCTGCGGCTCGGTCGTGGGCGCCCTTGCAGCGGTTTCGCGCAAGGCCGTCTCCGAGACGATCATGCGTATCTTGGACATCATCATGTCCATCCCGGGCATCGCCCTCGCGGCCGTCTTCGTCTCCATCCTGGGCAACTCCGTGCCGTCGATCATCTTCGCCATCGGCTTTATGTACACTCCGCAGATTGCCCGTATCGTGCGCGCCAACATCGTGTCCGAGTACGGCGAGGACTATGTCCGCGCGGTCATCGTTTCCGGCGCCAAGGCTCCGTGGATTTTGATCAAGCATGTTCTGCGTAACTGCATCGCCCCGATCATGGTCTTCACCGTTACCCTGGTCGCCGACGCCATCATCTTCGAGGCCTCGCTGACCTTCATCGGCGCTGGTATTCAGGAGCCCACCGCTACCTGGGGCAACATCCTCGCCGACGCCCGCGGCGGCGTGCTCGCCGGCCGTTGGTGGCAGGCGCTGTTCCCGGGCCTGGCCATCATGATCACCTGCCTGGCACTCAACATCCTCTCCGAGGGCATTACCGACGCCATGGCCGCTGCTCCCTCCGCCGCCCTGGATCCGACCGATTCCTCCAAGCGTCGCGAGGCCGACCTGCTGGTCTCTGACCCCGTTCGCGCCTACAAGGAGCAGGCCCAGTCCCTCTCCGCTCGCCTTGGCGCCCTGCGCGATGTCGAGCTCAAGCGTGACGATCGCCATGTGCCCGACGAGTCTGTCGAACCGATCCTTTCGGTCCGCGATTTCTGCATCCAGTTTGAGCATCACGGCGATATCAACGTCGTCGACCATGTCAACTTTGACGTCCGTCCTGGTCAGACCATGGGCCTGGTGGGCGAGTCCGGTTGCGGTAAGTCCATCACCACGCTGGCCATCATGGGCCTGACCGACGATGACGAGCACCTTTCCGGCGAGGTCCTCTGGGAGGGCCGCGACCTGCTCAAGATGAGCAAGAAGGAGTGGTTCGGCCTGCGCGGTACCGATATCGCTATGGTCTATCAGGACGCCCTGTCCTCGCTCAACCCCTCCATGCTCATCTCTGCCCAGATGAAGCAGCTCACCAAGCGCGGCGGCACCCGCAGCGCCGAGGAACTCCTGGAGCTCGTGGGCCTCGACCCCAAGCGTACGCTCGAGAGCTACCCGCATGAGCTTTCCGGTGGCCAGCGTCAGCGTGTCCTGATCGCTATGGCCCTTACCCGCGACCCCAAGCTGGTCATCTGCGACGAGCCCACGACCGCTCTGGACGTTACCGTCCAGAAGCAGGTCATCAAGCTGCTCAACGACCTTCAGGCCAAGCTCGGCTTTGCCATGATCTTCGTCTCGCATGACCTGGCGCTGGTCGCCGAGGTCGCCCATAACATCACGGTTATGTACGCCGGTCAGGTTATCGAGCAGGCGCCCACCAAGGAGCTGCTCACTAACCCGATCCACGAGTATACCCGCGGTCTTCTGGGCTCCGTTCTGTCCATCGAGAGCGGTTCGGGCCGTCTGCACCAGGTGCCCGGCGCCGTTCCGAGCCCGCGCGATTTCCCCAAGGGCGATCGCTTCGCGCCCCGCTCGAGCCATCCGCGCATTGGCCTGGACACCCGTCCGGTCTTCAAGCGCGTGCCCGGCACCGAGCACTTCTATTCCGAGCTCCCCGACGAGGTGCTCAAGGCAAATGGTTTGACCCCTCACGCGGAGGTGATGTAGATGAGCGAGACCGCAGTCAACGGCGTCGAGCCGATCATCTTCCTTGATGACGTCCACGTCACCTTTAGGACCCGTACCGGCTCGATTCTGCACCCCAACCTGGTTCACGCCGTCCAGGGTGTAACGATTAGGCTCATGCCCGGTCAGACGATCGGCATCGTCGGCGAGTCCGGTTGCGGTAAGTCCACCACCGCCAACGTCATGTGCGGCCTGCAGGCCCCCACGAGCGGCAAGGTCTACTTTAAGGGCAAGGACGTAACCAAGCGTACCGCCGAGGACCGTCGCCACATGGGTCGCGTCATCTCGGTCGTGTTCCAGAACCCGGCCACGGCGCTCAACCCCCGCATGGTCGTTCGCGAGCAGCTGCTCGATCCCATGCGCGTCCACAATCTGGGCACCGAGGCCGAACAGGAGAAGCGCGTCAAGGAACTCCTGGAGCTCACCGGTCTGCCCAGCTCCGCCGCCGAGGTTCTTCCCGGTCAGCTTTCGGGCGGCCAGCGCCAGCGCGTCGCAATTGCCCGTGCCCTGTCGCTGAACCCCGATGCCATCATCGCCGACGAGCCCACCTCGGCTCTGGACGTTTCGGTCCGCGCGCAGATTCTGAACCTGCTGACCGACCTTAAGAAGGAGCTCGGCCTGGCCATGGTGTTCATCAGCCATGACATCCAGACGGTCCGCTATATCTCTGACGACATCATCGTTATGAATGGCGGCAAGATCGTCGAGCAGGGCGAGGCCAAGCAGGTCTTCCAGCACCCCCAGGACCCCTACACCAAGATGCTGCTCGGCGCTGCGCCGTCGCTGCTGCATCCCAAGCTCGGCGAGTAGTCTCGCTTTCCCTCCCGTGCGCCCGGTTCCCTTGCCGGGCGCACCTCCGTTGCGATTTCGAAAGGTTGGGTTCACGAGCCATGCCAAGTGCTCAGGAGCTGCAACAGCAATTTGGTGAATATCGAGGCGCCATGCCCCGTCCATCAGATTTCGATCTCTTTTGGAAGGATCGCATGGCCGAGGCCGACGCCGTCGGGCTTGACTATGCGATCGAGACGGCATCGGTCACCGATGCCGTGACCTGCCAGCTTTTCGACCTCTGGTATACCGGCATGTGTGGCGCTCGCCTGCATGCCAAGTACCTTAAACCCGTCTCGGACGAGCCCGTGCCATTGGTACTTCAGTTCCATGGGTATCCGGGTGCAAGCCGCAGCTGGTTTGAGCAGGCGTCGTTTGCGGGCATGGGCATGGCACTCATCGCCCTCGACTGCCCCGGCCAAGGAGGTCCCTCCGAGGACATTGGTGGATTTGAGGGCACAACGGTCGCGGGCCATATCGTCGCCGGTATCGACGGCGACCCGGCCAACCTCTACTATGTCCGCTTGCACCAAGATATTCGCATCCTGTGCCGCATCGTTCGCGAGCTCGAGGGCATCGATCTTGCCCGTGTGTTTGTGAACGGCGCGTCGCAGGGCGGCGGTTTGGGCATTGCGACCTGTGCACTTAACAGCGAGCTTATCAATCGCGCCGCCATCCTCTATCCCTTCCTGTCGGATTTCCGCCTGGTCTGGGATTTGGATGCCGACGACATTGCCTACGAGGGCCTGCGCTATTGGTCTCGCTGGTTTGACGAGGACTCGACTCGTATCGACGTAGCCTATGCCAAGCTGGCGTACTTCGATTCCAAGAACTTTGCCCCTATGGTCAAATGCCCCGTGCTGTTTGGCACCGGCACAGCCGATACCGTCTGTCCGCCAGCGACGCAGTTTGCGGTCTATAACAACCTGACCTGTGAAAAGCGTCATGAGTTCTTTGAAGGCTTTGGCCACGAGGAGATTCAGGATTTTGACGATCTGATCATTCCGTTTTTCTGCAAGGGAGGGGAGGCTTATGTCTAAGTGCGAGAGCAATGTCAATGAGCTGATTGTCTCCGACCTTGTGGGGATTCCCGGAACGGTCTCGTCAAGGCTCGCTGATTTCCGGGATTGGCGCGGTGATGCTTCTGCGGATGTTTCCGAATTAGAGATAGCCGCTTCGGACCTTGAGGTTTGCGGGCCGAGTATTACGGTGATCGATTTCGCCAATCCGTATGCCCGCTACTCCGAGGTTTCCTTTGAGCTTGGTGGCGATGTGGTCCACGCACGCTTGATTGAGCCTGCCGGTCGCGCCCGAGCATCCGAGCTTGTGCCGCTATGTCTGATGTTTCACGACATCGACCGACCCGTGCGGGGATGGCATCACATGACGAGGTTTGCGGCCATGGGATATGCCGTGCTTGCGCTGGACGATGAGGCGATTGGATCCAGCGAGCTGCAGCAGGGGATTGCCTCTCCTGCTTTTGTCAAGCGCGTCCGTTGGGGTTGCGCGATGGCGAAGGTGGCGCGCAATCTTGATGGCGTGGACCCCGACCGCATCTTTGCATGGGGCGAGGGCCTTGGCGGCGGAGTCGCGCTGGCGGTTTCTGCTCTGGACGAGCGGGGCCTCGCCTGCACGGCGGTTGCCAATCCGCTTCCTGGCGGCCTCGAGGCGCTGTCGTCTCGGGTGCGCGGATCGGTGCTCATGGGCACATCGCTTATGGATACCGTGAGCGATCCCAAGGATCAGTTTGCCGTATTCAACGGTCTTGAGTGTGACCGGAGGCATATCATCTATGCAAAATACGCTCACGAGCGCATCAATGCGTTCGAAAACAAAGTCGTCGACTTCTTTAACCAAACGTTCTACCCGTGTTCTTTGGCCTAGACGGCCTGGACACTGCCAACAAGAGTGGGCGGCATAGGGCTGCCCGCCAGACAGCTAAGGAGATTCTTGTGGCAACTCAGAAATTCACCGGCGTTATCCCTCCCGTCGTTGTTCCCGATACCGAAGACCACCAGCTCGATGTTGCCTCCTTTGAGCGCAGCATCAACCGCATGATCGATGCCGGCGTCGATGGCTTGTTCTTCCTGGGCTCCTCGGGCGAGGTTGTCTTCTCCACCGACGAGCGTCGCCGTCAGATCATCGCCGAGGCCGTCCGTATCGTCGACCACCGCGTTCCCGTTCTGGTCGGCATCATCGACACCGAGACCGAGCGCATGATCGAGCACGGCAAGGTCGCTCAGGAGCTGGGCGCCGATGCGCTTGTCGCCACCTGCCCGTTCTATGCTCTGCAGGGCATGACCGAGGTCGAGGAGCACTTCCGCATCCTGCATGAGGAACTCGACCTGCCCATCTTCGCCTACGACATCCCCGTGTGCGTCCACACCAAGCTCCCCTGGAAGCTCCTTGCCAAGCTCGGCGCCGAGGGCGTTCTGGCCGGCGTCAAGGATTCCTCGGGTGATGACATCTCGTTCCGCTACCTCGTTCAGGAGAACGAGAAGAACGGACATCCGATGAGCATCCTCACCGGTCATGAGGTTGTTGTCGACGGCGCCTACCTCGGTGGCGCCGACGGTTCCGTCCCGGGTCTCGCCAACGTTGAGCCCGAGGGCTACGTGCGTCAGTGGAAGGCCGCCCAGGCTGGTGACTGGGCTACCGTCAAGGCCGAGCAGGATCGCCTCAATGAGATTTCGCACATCTGGGATGTCACCTCTGGCGTCCAGGGCTATGCCGGTGGCGTTGGCGCCTTCAAGACTGCTATGAACCTCATGGGCATCTTCGACAGCCCGACCATGCCGCGCCCGGTGAAGGCCATGACCGGCGAGAACGTCGAGGCGATTAAGAAGGTCCTTCAGGACAACGGTCTGCTGTAGTGCTTTCCCAGGCGCCCAACCTCGCGCCTCAACCGTGCGGCCATGACCCATTAGGTCAATGGCCACACGGTTTCTCGGCGATTTCGGGCACCTGGAAAACCTTTACCGCGCTGTGACGGCTAGCCTGACGGCGCATTTCCTGTAGTTGTTTTTTATCTCCTAAGGAGAGCGACATGGAGAACAAGTACGTCTGCTCTGTCGATATCGGCGGAACTAAGATCGCGACTGCCATCATGGAGTACCCGGCTGACGGCAGCGTGCCCCATCCCGTTTTTGAGGCCGAGGTTCCTACCGAGGCCCAGGAGGGCGGCGAGGCCGTATTCCAGCGTATCGAGGCGTCCATCAAGGCTGCTCTCGAGTCGAATCCCGATGTCGAGGTCCTTGGCGTCGGTATCGGTGCCGCCGGCGTCGTCGATCCCAAGACGGGCGCCATCGCGTATGCCAATGAGATCATGCCCGGCTGGTCCGGCGTTCAGTTGGGGCCGCGTCTGCGCGAGGACCTCGGTCTTCCCGTTGCCGTCGTAGGCGACGTGCAGGCTCATGCTCTGGGCGAGGCCCACTGGGGCGTCGGCAAGGGCAAGTTCTCCGTCTTGTGTCTTGGCATCGGCACGGGCATCGGCGGCGCATATGTCGAGAACGGCCGCGTGATGCAGGGCTTCCATGGTGCTGCCGGCCATATGGGCCACATCGAGTGCTCGGCTGCCGCCGGCATTCCCTGCGCCTGCGGGCGTTCCGGCCATCTGGAGTCGGTTGCTTCGGGCACTTCCATTGGTCGAATGTACGATGAGCGTTTTGGCCGCGTCGACCCCAGCCGTCCTTCGGTCGGTCGCGATGTGAACGACCTGTGTCGTGCTGGCGACGCAAAGGCGACCGAGGTCATCCATGACGCCGGCTTTGCGCTGGGCGCCAGCTTGGGCTCGCTTGCCAATATTCTGGATCCAGAGGTCATCGTGCTTTCGGGCGGCGTAATTCATCAGGGTCCCGATTGGCGTTCGCAGACGTGGAAGGACTCGGTGCACGAGGGCTATGCCAGCCAGGCGCTCGACCCGCTTCAGGACACGCCGATCCTCATCGGTTCTCTGGAGGGCGACGCGCCGCTTATCGGTGCCGCCGAACACCTTCTTGCGTCGTTGAAGTAAACATAACTACCAAGTGCGCCTTCTGAGGTGCCGCAGATTGACGTGAAAGAGGAGCGAAGCGTACTTCGGTACGCGAGCGACGGTTTGAACGTCAAGGTGCGGTGTCTCAGAAGGCTGTTTTGAGAAAGGTTGAGTCGCACATGACCGTTGATCCTTTGATTCAATCCCTGAAGGGAAAGCTCGTCGTGAGCGTTCAGGCGTATATGGGCGAGCCGCTTCGTACGCCCGAGACCATGGCTCAAATGTCTCGCGCTTGCGAACTCGGCGGCGCCGCCGCCATTCGCTGCCAGGGCCTTGCCGACATTGCCGCCATTAAGGGTCGCTGTGAGGTTCCTGTTATTGGCCTATGGAAGGATGGACACGAGGGCGTTTACATCACGCCGACGCTGCGTCACGCCCGCGCATGCGTTGCTGCTGGTGCCGATATCGTGGCGATCGATGCCACCGATCGTCCGCGCCCCGATGGCAAGACGGTCGAGGATACCTTCCGTCCGCTGCACGAGGAGGGTGTGCTCCTGATGGCGGATTGTGCCACCATCGAGGACATTCGCCGTGCGGTTGATATGGGCTTCGACCTGGTATCTACCACGCTCTCTCACGGTGTCGCCGCCATCGACTGCACCATGGCCGATGGCCCCGACCTGCCGCTCCTGCGTCAGGCGACCGAGGAATTCCCCGGCCTTCCCATCATTTGCGAGGGTCGCGTGCATACGCCCGAGGAGGCTCGCGCCGCGATCGATGCTGGCGCCTGGGCCGTTGTCGTCGGCACCGCCATCACGCACCCCACGAGTATTACAAGTTGGTTCAAGGCTGCGCTTGAGGCGTAAGACAGGCCTCGTATCCGCTCGGGGCGGTATACTCAATAAAGGCAATTGACCGCGCGGGATCCGGGTTGCTGGGTCCCGTGCTTGTTTTCGGGAGGCAGCACATGCAAAAGGGAGATGCCATGGATGCGGCGGAGCGCTCGGAGCGCATCCCCGATATCGTCATCATCACCGGAATGTCCGGATCGGGCCGCACGCAGGCCATGCACGTGTTCGAGGACATGGGCTATTTTTGCATCGATAACCTGCCTCCGCGTCTGATCGCCCAGCTTGCCGAGCTCGTCGGCATTAATACGGGCGTGGGCAGGCATCTCGCCGTCACCTGCGATTTGCGTAGCCAGGGCTTGTTCGATGAGCTGCTCGATGCGGTCGCCGCGCTCGAAGAGCGCGAGATGAGCTGCGACATCGTGTTCCTGGAGGCTTCTGACGAGGTACTGATTCGTCGCTACAGCGAAAATCGCCGCCGTCATCCCATTGCCAAGCCGGGGGAGACTACGGCCGATGCGATTCAGCGCGAGCGCCTGCAGCTGCAGGGTGTGCGCGATCGAGCCGATATGATTATCGACACGAGCCGCCTACGCACCTCTGCGCTGCGCAACAAATTGCGCATGGCGTTCTCCGAGTTGTCCGACCAGCAGCTCATGGACGTTCACGTGTTCTCGTTTGGCTTTAAGCACGGTATGCCCGTCGAGGCGGACATTATGATCGACGTTCGCTTCCTGCCCAATCCGTTCTACGATCCCGAGATGCGCACCATGACCGGTCTCGATAAAAAGGTCTCCGACTTTGTTCTGGACCATCCCAAGACCCAGGAGTTCTGGAAGGCCTGGACGCAGCTGCTCGATACGGTGATGCCGGGCTATATCGCGGAGGGTAAGCCGCAGCTTTCTATCGCCATCGGCTGCACGGGCGGACAGCACCGTAGCGTCGCCATCGCCGAGGCCACGGCCCGTTACCTGGAAGGCGCCCAGTATCACGTGAGCATCTCCCACCGCGACCTGTCGCGCGCCAACACGAAGGCATAGGCCTGCATGTCGTTTACCGCCGAGGTGCGTGACGAGCTTGCGCGCTGCGAACCCGAATGTGAATACTGCGATTTGTCGACGCTTGCCGCCCTGACGCGTGTGAGCGGTACGCTTTCGTTGGCCGGCTCCGGGCGGTATCGTTTGACGGTCGCGACCGAGACGGGAGCCGTCGCGCGCACGATGATCACGCTGACGCATCGCATTCTTAAGCTCAAAACGGAATTCACCGTTCGTAAATCGGTCTTGCATAAGGTCCGTAACTATCTCATTACCCTGCCCGATCAACCCGACCTGGACAAGGCTCTGGTGCTGCTGGGCATTCTAGACCGCAGGGGAGGGCTCGTCGCTGGTGTTCCCCGACACATCGTTGCCCGTCCCTGCTGCAGGCTTGCCTACATCCGCGGCGCGCTCATCGCGGGCGGCTTCGTGGCCGATCCACGCGGCGATTTTCATTTGGAGATCGCGGTGCAGGGCGAGCAATATGCTAAGGGGCTTTGCGACCTGTTGGGGCAGATTGGGGTCCATGCTCGTGTTAATGCACGGCGGGGGTCATATGCCGTGTACATTAAGAGCGCCGAGGAAATCGAGCATCTATTAAAGCTGATTGGTGCCAAGCGCAGCGTTGCCGAGATTGAGGAGGCGCGCGCGGTCAAGTTGGTTAAGAACGATGTGAACCGTCGCGTGAACGCCGAGCTCGCCAACCAGACCAGAAGCGCCGGTGCTGCCCAACATCAGCTTGCGCTTATCGATGAGCTCGAGCAGCGCGGCCTTCGCGATGCGCTTCCGGATGCCTTGGCGGTCTTTTGCGACCTGCGCGAGCGCTATCCCGATCTGTCGCTGCGTGATTTAGGTGAGATGGCTGACCCTCCCTTGTCGAAGTCGGCCCTCTACCATCGAGTTTTGAGGCTTGAAAAGCTCATTGAAGCAAACCGGTAGTTTAAAGTATCGACTTATATACGGATTTAGCTGCTATTTTATTCTTTAAAACGTTTTAACGTAAATTTGATTTTCAATTTCGACTATTCTCGTGAAATTCAAGTCAAAAAAAAGGTATATTAGGCGAGTGGTTAGTTTGTGGGCCTCAACGGCGGGCGCTGTAGCTTGCGGGGGCCTTACGAAAGGAGACACAATGGCAGTAAAGGTTGCTATTAACGGCTTCGGTCGCATCGGTCGTCTGGCTTTCCGTCAGATGTTCGGTCATGAGGGCTCCGAGATCGTCGCTATCAACGACCTCACCTCTCCCGATATGCTCGCTTACCTGCTGAAGTACGACTCCACGCAGGGCAACTACGCTCGCGATCACGAGGTCGTTGCTGGCGAGGATTCCATCACCGTTGACGGCAAGGAGATCAAGATCTACAAGGAGGCCGACGCCAACAACCTGCCTTGGGGCGACCTCGACGTCGACGTCGTTCTCGAGTGCACCGGCTTCTACACCAGCAAGGCTAAGGCTCAGGCCCACATCAACGCTGGCGCCAAGAAGGTCGTCATCTCCGCTCCGGCCGGCAGCGATCTGCCCACCATCGTGTACAACGTCAACCACGAGACGCTGACCGCTGAGGACAACATCATCTCTGCTGCTTCCTGCACCACCAACTGCCTCGCCCCGATGGCCAAGGGTCTGAACGACTTCGCTCCCATCGTGTCCGGCATCATGACCACCATTCACGCCTGGACTGGCGACCAGATGCCGCTCGACGGCCCGCAGCGCAAGGGCAACAAGCGTCGTAGCCGCGCCTGCGCCGTCAACATCGTCCCCAACACCACCGGTGCTGCCAAGGCTATCGGCCTGGTTCTCCCCGAGCTCAACGGTAAGCTCATCGGTGCCGCCCAGCGCGTCCCGACGCCGACCGGCTCCATCACCAACCTCTACGCTGTCGTTGACAAGAAGGTCACCGTCGACGAGGTCAACGCCGCTATGAAGGCCTACGCTGCCACCATCTCCGAGACCTTCGGTTACAACGAGGACGACATCGTCTCCACCGACATCATCGGCGAGACCCACGGCTCCATCTTCGACGCCACTCAGACCATGTGCTCTGATCTCGGCAACGGCCAGACCCTCGTTCAGGTCACCTCTTGGTACGACAACGAGAACTCTTACACCTCTCAGATGGTCCGCACCATCAAGTACTTCGAGAAGTTCGTTGCTTAATTTAGCTTTTAGCGAATAGCTCGTTGAGCGTCTAAAGAAGGGCGCGGCCTTATAGGGCTTACACCCTAGGGTCGCGCCCTTTTTATAGGAAATCGTCTGCCGTAATGGGAGGCAGACACGTACGAAAGGTAGAAGCAAACATGGCCTTTACCAAGAAGACCGTCCGCGACATCGATGTCGACGGCAAGCGCGTTCTCGTCCGCGTTGACTTCAACGTGCCTATCAAGGATGGCGTCGTTGGCGACACCACCCGCATCAAGGCTGCCCTGCCCACCATCAACTACCTCGTTGAGCACAACGCTCGCGTCATTCTCATGAGCCACCTCGGCCGTCCCGAGGGCACCGGCTTCCAGCCTGAGCTCTCCCTTGAGCCTGTCGCCAAGAAGCTCGCTGAGCTCTCTGGTCTCGATGTTGCCTTTGTCGCCGACACCTACGGCGAGAAGGCTGCTGAGGCTGTCGCCGCCGTCGAGCCGGGCAAGGTCCTCGTTCTCGAGAACGTCCGTTTCGACAAGCGTGAGAAGAAGAACGATCCCGAGATCGCCAAGAAGCTCGCTTCCTATGGTGACGTCTTCGTTCTCGATGCCTTCGGCACCGCTCACCGCGCCCAGGGTTCCGTCGTGGGCCCCGCCGCTTACCTGCCTGCCGTCGCCGGCTTCCTGCTCGAGAAGGAGGTCGACACGCTGACCGGCATCTTCGCCGAGCCCGAGCGCCCCTTCGTCGCTATCGTCGGCGGTTCCAAGGTTTCCTCCAAGATCGGCGTTCTCGATCACCTCATCGACTCCGCTGACACCCTGATCATCGGTGGCGGCATGGCCTACACCTTCTTCCTGGCTCAGGGCCTGACCGTCGGTCAGTCCCTCAAGGAAGAGGACTGGGTCGAGCGCGCCGGCGAGATGCTCAAGAAGGCCGAGGAGAAGGGCGTCAAGATCCTGCTCCCCATCGACAACCGCGTTGCCGATCACTTTGGCGAGGACGCTGTCCCCGAGGTTGTCGCTTCCGACGCTATCCCCGACGATCGTGAGGGCATGGACATCGGCCCCAAGACCGAGGAGCTCTACGCCGAGGCCGTCAAGGGCGCCAAGACCGTGTTCTGGAACGGCCCCATGGGCGTCTTCGAGTTCGACAACTTCGCTCACGGCACCCAGGCTATCGCCGAGGCCGTCGCCGAGGCCGACTGCACCTCGATCATCGGCGGTGGTGACTCTGTCGCGGCTGTCAACAAGTTCAACCTGGCCGACAAGATGAGCTGGATCTCCACCGGTGGTGGCGCTTCCATGGAGCTCGTCGAGGGTAAGGCCCTGCCCGGAGTGGAGGCGCTTCTCGATGCCTAATCGCACCCTTCTTATCGCTGGTAACTGGAAGATGAACAACGACGTCGCCGAGGCCGCCAAGCTCGCCGACGAGCTGGCTCAGGCTCTGCCTGAGGTTCCGGCTGGCGTCGAGGTGCTCGTCTGCCCTCCGACCATTGACATCACCACGGTTCATGACCGCATTCAGGCTGCCCCCATCGCCCTCGGTGCACAGAACGTGTACTGGGAGGCCAAGGGTGCCTTCACCGGTGAGTCCTCTTGCGACATGCTCAAGTCCGCTGGCTGCACCTACTGCATCATCGGTCACTCCGAGCGTCGCGACTACTTCCACGAGACCGACGAGGACCAGAACAAGAAGGCCAAGGCCCTCGTTGCCGCCGGTCTTGTTCCCGTCTTCTGCTGCGGCGAGTCCCTCGAGGTCCGCGAGGCTGGCACCTATGTCGAGCACGTCGTGAACCAGGTCAAAGCTGGCCTTGCTGGTCTTGAGATCACCTGCCCCAAGCAGGTCGTCGTCGCCTACGAGCCCATCTGGGCCATCGGCACCGGCAAGACCGCTACCGCCGAGGACGCTCAGGAGGTCTGCGGCGCTATCCGTGAGACCCTCAAGGAGATGTTTGGCGAGGAGCTCGCCGACGGTATCCGCGTCCTGTACGGTGGTTCCGCTAAGCCCGGCAACATTGCCGAGCTCGTCGCCAAGCCCGACGTTGACGGCGCCCTCGTGGGCGGCGCTTCGCTCAAGGCTGCCGACTTCGCCTCTATGGTCGTCAAGGCAGGCGAGTAGGACATATGGCACAGCGTCATCTTCCTGCACTCCTGATCATCATGGATGGCTGCGGCCTTGCTCCGGCTGATGGCGAGAACGCCGTCGCCGCTGCCAAGACGCCCTTCCTTGATAGCCTGTACGAGAAGTATCCTCACACCACGCTCGGTGCTTCGGGCGAGGACGTGGGCCTTCCCGACGGCCAGATGGGCAACTCCGAGGTGGGTCACCTCAACATCGGTGCCGGCCGCATCGTGTTCCAGGAGCTTTCGCGCATCAACAACGCCATCAAGGACGGCTCCATCGCCAAGAACGAGGTCTTCGTCAAGGCTATGGACGACGTCAAGGCTGACGGCAAGACTCTCCACCTTATGGGCCTTATGAGCCCTGGCGGTGTTCATTCTCACATGAACCACGTCGAGGCTCTGGTCAAGATGGCTGCCCAGCATGGCGTCAAGACCGTTCGCGTCCACGCCTTCATGGATGGCCGCGACGTCGACCCGCAGTCCGGTGCCGGCTACATGAGCGAGTTCTGCGCTTTTCTGGCTAAGATCTCCGAGGAGACCGGTTGCGACGCTCGCGTTGCCACCGTTTCGGGCCGCTATTGGGCCATGGACCGCGACAACCGCTGGGAGCGCATCCAGCGTGCCTACGACGTCATGGTCAACGCGTCCGATGCCGATACCGACCCCGTTGCCGGTATCAAGGCCTACTACGAGAAGGATCCGCGCGGCGACGAGTTCGTCGAGCCCTTTGCTGCCCACAACGAGGGCATTCACGAGGGCGACGCGGCCATCTTCTTCAACTTCCGTCCCGACCGCGCTCGTCAGATGACTCGCGTGTTCACGGACAAGGAGTTCGACGGCTTTGAGCGCGAGCAGATTAAGCTTTCGCACTTTGTGACGATGACCGAGTACGATCCGACGTTTGACGTCGAGGTCGCCTTCCCCAAGACGTTCCCCGAGAACGTTCTGGCCGACGTTATCGCCGCCAATGGCCTGAAGCAGCTGCACACCGCCGAGACCGAGAAGTACGCCCATGTGACGTTCTTCCTCAACGGCGGCATCGAGGAGCCCAAGGAGGGCGAGGAGCGCGTGCTCGTCGCTTCCCCCAAGGTTGCTACCTACGATCTGCAGCCCGAGATGAGCGCTCCCGAGGTTACCGAGAAGCTCGTCGCCGCTATTAACGAGGATCGCGCTGATTTCTACATCGTGAACTTCGCGAACTGCGACATGGTTGGCCACACCGGTGTCTTCGACGCCGCCGTTAAGGCCGTCGAGGCTGTTGACGATGCTCTGTCCAAGGTTGTCCCGGCGATTCTCGCCAAGGGCGGCTTTGCGCTGATTACCGCCGACCATGGCAACGCCGATCACATGTTTGACGTTGCTTCCGACGGTTCCAAGCATCCGTTTACGGCTCACACCACCAACCGCGTGCCGTTCATCATCGTTGATGATAAGGCCAAGCTCACCGGTATCGAGGACGGCCGTCTTTCCGATATCGCTCCGACCATGCTCACCATGGCTGGTATTGAGCCTTCCGCCGAGATGACGGGTCGCGTGCTCGCCACCGAGGCCTAATAGAAAACAAATACCGTTTTCTAGTAAGGGGGTTGTCCACAACCGGACGACCCCCTTTTTGGTATTTCTGCCATTTCTACCCCGTCCCTAAATGGCAGGTGGGGGAGTGTTGAAGGTTGTGGTACAGTACTGGAGTTTGAATTGTTCTATTAAGGAGCTTATCTATGGGTCCGTTCCAGATTCTTCTGTTTGTCGTTTGGGCTGTTTCTGCCGTGGCGCTGACGATTCTCGTTCTGATGCATTCCGGTAAGGGCACCGGCGTTTCGGATATGATCGCTAGCTCGCTGTATAACTCCAGCTCTGCCACGGGCGTCATGGAGCAGAACCTCGATCGCCTGACGGTAATTATGGCCGTCGTTTTTGCTGTGTGTGTCGTTCTGTGCATGTTCTTCTTCCCGCAGGGCATCGTCGGCTACTAAGCATCGGCGTATATACGTTTGTAAAGGGTCCCGCATGTGCGGGGCCCTTTTTGTTTACAGACTTGTAATAGAGTCAAAATATCCCCACATACTTCGCCTAACTAAAGAAATTCTCGACCGTTAACCGGAATTAGCGCCATATTGTGCATAAAATGCGCTACTGTATTGCGAAACGTTGGTCCGCACTGCATAACCAGCCATAACGGCGGACCGCGTTTGAATGGTTCGATCGGGCTGTCTTGACGTTGCCCGGCCGAATTCACTTTGTCCTATCTCATAAGGAGGATGGCATGGCTGATTCTATGTTCCACCAGCCCGTTATGGGTCGTCGCGCCTTTGTTGGCGGCACCCTCGCTGCGAGCTCCATGGCTTTTCTTGCCGCATGCGGCAAGAAGGGCGGCGACGCTTCCGGTTCTGAGTCCGGTTCGACGCTGAACTTCTACATCAACAACCCGGTCTGCATCGACCCCTACAACGTCCAGGAGGATCAGGGCACTCAGGTCGAGTACCAGCTCTTCGACGCTCTGACGGAGTACGATAACGAGAAGGGCGAGATCGTTCCGCTGGCTTGCGAGTCCTTTGAGGCTAACGACGACGCCACCGAGTTCACCTTCAAGATCAAGAAGGCCAAGTTCCACAACGGTGACGACGTTACCTCCAAGTCCTTCAAGCTCGGCTGGGAGCGCCTGGTCAACACTAAGTCGGCCATCGCTACCGAGTATGGTCCTTCCGAGGTCTCCTACCACCTTTCCATGGTCGAGGGCTATGACGATCTGCTTGCCGGTAATGCTACCGAGCTGTCCGGCGTTACCTGCCCGGATGACGAGACCCTCGTCGTCAAGCTGACTTCCGCCTACGCCGACTTCCCCTTCGTCGCCTCTCACCCGGCTCTGTCCCCGGTTCCCGAGTGCGCCGAGACCGATGTCAAGAGCTTCTATCTTGCCCCGGTCGGCAACGGCCCGTTCATGATGGACGGTAAGTGGGAGGATGGTCAGGAGATCAACCTCAAGAAGTTCGACGATTATTATGGCGACAAGGCCAAGATCGACGCCATCCACTTCCAGGTCATCAAGGACGTGGAGACCGCTTACAAGGAGTTCCAGGCCGGTAACCTTGATGTCTGCGACGTTCCCGTTGCTCAGATCGACGCCGCCAAGAAGGACCGCGGCGAGTCCAAGGATGGCTACACCATGAGTGATGGTGCGCGCATGCTGCTCGGTTCCGAGCCTTCCACGTACTATCTGACGTGCAACACCACGGCCGAGCCGTTCAACAACGCTGACCTGCGTAGGGGCATCTCCCTGGCTATCAACCGTGAGGCCATCTGCAAGACCATCTTCAAGGGCACCCGTACCCCCGCTGACGGCATCGTTCCTCCGGGAATCGCCGGCTACAAGGAGGGCGCATGGGAGTTCTGCGCCTACGACGTCGACAAGGCTAACGAGTACCTCGACAAGGTCGCTCCCGCTGGCGCTAACGGCGATCGTGGCATCAATGTGACCCTGTCCTACAACCAGGACGGCGGCCACAAGGAGATCATGGAGTCCATCATCGGCGACCTCGCCAAGGTGGGCGTCACCGCCGTCTCCGATACCCCTGAGTGGTCTGCCCTGCTCGAGCAGTATCAGAACTTCAACTATCAGTTCGGCCGTCTGGGCTGGATCGCCGATTACCCGATCATGGACAACTTCCTGTATCCGCTGTTCCACTCCGACTCCCTGGGTGGCGACAACCGCTCCGGTTACAGCAACCCCGACTTTGACGCCAAGGTTGACGAGGCCCGTGCCACGGTTGACGACGACGAGCGTATCGCCAAGATGCAGGAGGCCGACGCCATGGTCGCCGCCGACTGCCCGGTCATCCCGGTGATGTTCTACACGCACACCATCGCTGGCTCCGACCGCGTCAAGTACCTCTACGTTGATCCGCAGAAGCACGCCGATCTGGGTACCGCTGAGCTCGCCTAAGAGTTTTGCAGCTTCCGTGAGGGTCAAGTATTTACGTAGACCTCATGGGAAACATACAGTTCCCCCTAACCTGGGGTAAACTGGCTGATGGTAATTTTGGGATGCCGGTCTGGCGATCGGCATCCCATTTAGGTTAATCCCTAGATAGGGGAGTGGTATGGGTAAGTACATCGTTAAACGTGTGCTTCAGTTCATCCCGGTGTTTTTGGGCGTCACGCTGATTCTGTTCGCCCTCCAGAATATCGTGCCGGGAGATCCGATCAAGTTGATCGGTGGAGACAAGGCTCTGTCCCCCGAGGTAGAGCTTCAGCTTCGCGTACGCTATCACCTGGTCCAGACGGACGAGGACGGTAACGCGATCCTTGACGAGAACGGCGATCCCGTTCAGACGTCGCTTGTAGACCGTTATCTGTATTACATGAACGGTCTGCTTCATGGCGATCTGGGTAATTCGTACCAGCGCAAGCTGCCGGTTACGGAAATCTTTGCCCAGAAGTATCCGTATACGGTCAAACTCGCCGCGTGCGCCATCGTGCTCGAGGCGATCATGGGTATCGGTGCGGGTATCATTTCGGCGGTAAAGCGTTATTCCTTCTGGGATATTTTGGTAACGCTCACCACGTCGATCCTCGTTGCCGTTCCCGCCTTCTGGCTCGGCATGCTGCTGCAGCTGTTCTTCGGCGTCATCCTTAAGGATCTCACCGGCGGCGCATTCTCCATGCCGATTTCGGGTGCCGGCGGTTCCAGCTCTCAGTATCAGGATTGGATGCACTATGTGCTTCCGACCATTACGCTGGCTTCGGTTTCGACCGCTTATGCTGCCCGCATTATGCGTTCACAGCTGCTTGACGTCATGAACCAAGATTACATCCGTACGGCAAAGGCCAAGGGTCTCTCCAATCGCGCGATCATCATCAAGCATGCGCTTAAGAATGCACTCATCCCCGTCGTTACCTATATTGGTGTCGACTTTGGCGGCATGCTTTCGGGTGCCATCCTGACCGAAACGGTCTTTAACTGGCCCGGTATCGGCTATGAGGTCTATCGCGCCATTAGCATGCGTGACTGGCCCATCGTTATGGGCGGCGTTACGCTCATCGTCGTCGTCGTCATGGTGATCAACCTGCTCGTCGACATTAGCTATGCATTCCTCGACCCGCGCATCCGCCTTGGCGGTCCGTCGGATAAGGCCTAAGGGAGGTACGTCTCATGCAGGAAACTGATTCTCAGTCTCAGGAGCAGGCTACCGCCACCAAGGCCGCATCTGCTCCCGCCAAGTCCCGCACGCTGTGGGGCGACGCTTTTAAGCGTCTTCGCAAGAACAAGCTCGCCGTTATCGGTGTCTGCTGGATCATCGTCGTCGTTTTGGTTGCCCTGACCGCAGATCTGTGGGCTAAGCCCTGGCTCGGTTCGCCGACGGCTTCCGACTCGACCACCATGGCCGAGACGTCGCTGCTGGCTCCGTGTGCCGAGCACCCGTTTGGCACCGACGCCCTTGGCCGCGACATTCTCGTTCGTGTTATCTACGGTGCACGTGTTTCGCTTTCCGTCGGTATTATGGCCACCGCCATCTCCACGGTGATCGGTCTGGTCATGGGCGCCCTTGCCGGTTTCTATGGCGGCATCTGGGATACGATTATCATGCGCTGCGCGGACATCTTCCTGGCGTTCCCGTACGTGCTGTTCGTCGTCGCCATGATCGCCGTTATCGGCCGTGGCCTTCAGAACGTCTTTATCGCCATCGGTATTCTCGGCTGGCCTTCGATTGCGCGCGTCTTTAGATCCGCGATCCTCACGGTCAAAGAGAACGACTATGTTGACGCCGCCCGCGCCATGGGTGCATCCGATGCCCGTATCGTTATGCGCCATATCTTCCCGAACTCCGTTGCTTCCATCGTGGTCTACGCGACCATGAACATCGGCGGCGCTATTCTGACCGAGTCCGCTCTGTCCTTCCTCGGCATGGGCGTTATTCCGCCTACGCCTTCGTGGGGCTCCATGATTCAGGACGGTCAGCAGTATCTTCTGACTGCTCCCTGGATGATGATCATGCCCGGTCTGGCAATTCTCTCGACGGTGCTCGCCTTCACCCTGCTGGGTGACGGTTTGCGCGACGCCCTCGACGTCAAGATGAAGGACGCATAAGGATGAAGAAGAACAAGAACTATGTGGACCTGAAGGACCAGCCGGTTCCCGAGGGCCAGCATCTGCTCGAGGTCGATGACCTTAAGATGTATTTCCACACCGAAGATGGCGTTGTTCGCGCTGTCGACGGTGTCTCCTACACGCTCGATCGCGGCGAGACCCTCGGTGTCGTCGGTGAGTCCGGCTCCGGTAAGTCTGTGACCGCCATGACCATCATGGGTCTTATCTCGATGCCTCCGGGAAAGATTGAGGGCGGCGACGTTCGCTATCGCGGCCGTTCTATCCTCGAGATGACCGAGGAAGAGATGCAGCACATTCGCGGTAACGACATCGCGATGATCTTCCAGGATCCTATGACCTCCTTGAACCCGGTCTATAAGATCGGCAAGCAGGTGGGCGAGGGCCTTCGTCTGCACCGCGGCTACTCCAAGCAGGAGGCGCTCAAGCGCGCTACCGAGCTTTTGGACCTCGTGGGTATCCCCGAGCCCGAGAAGCGCGTCAATGAGTATCCGCACCAGTTCTCCGGCGGTATGCGTCAGCGTGTCATGATCGCTATGGCTCTTGCCTGCGATCCCGATATCCTGATTGCCGACGAGCCCACGACGGCTCTGGATGTTACCATTCAGGCTCAGATTATCGAGCTCATGCAGGAGATGCAGGAGAAGAACGGCAACGCCATTATTATGATTACCCATGACCTGGGCGTCGTCGCCGATATGGCCGATAAGATTATGGTTATGTACGCCGGCCGTCCCGTCGAGTTCGGTACTGCTGAGGAAATCTTCTACGAGAGCCGCCATCCCTACACCTGGGGTCTTATTCGCTCCATCCCGGAGCAGGCCATCGATGAGAAGAAGCCGCTGACGCCGATTCACGGCAACCCGCCTTCGCTCATGAACCTGCCCGAGGGCTGCGTCTTCTCTCCTCGCTGCCCCTATGCGACCGACAAGTGCCGCAAGCAGCGCCCCGAGCGCGTTGTCACCGAGTCCGGCCACTATTCTGCGTGCCATTATTCCGGTGACCCCGAGTTCCTCAAGAACGCCCCTGAGACGTCCCGCACGCGCAAGGATTCCAAGAAGGGAGGCGAGGCGTAAATGGCAGACAATAACGAGCGCACTCCGCTGCTGAAGGTCGAGCATCTTTCTAAGGAGTTCCCCGCAGAGTCCGGCATGTTCGCCAAGCGTTTTTCCAAGCGCGTCGTCTCTGCTGTGAATGACATTTCGTTCGAGATTTATCCGGGCGAGACCTTTGGCCTGGTCGGCGAGTCTGGTTGCGGTAAGTCCACCACGGGCCGCACCATCATGCGCCTGACCAAGCCGACGGCAGGTAAGGTGTTCTTCCAGGGCAAAGACGTTGCCGAGATGAGCAAGCATGAGATCAAGGACATGCGTCGTGAGATGCAGTTCATCTTCCAGGACCCCTATGCTTCGCTCAATCCTCGTATGACCATCGGCGAGATCGTCTCCGAGCCCATGACTATTCATGGCGTGGGCACCAAGGAGGAGCGCATTGAGCGTGTCCGTGAGCTGCTGGACGTCGTCGGCCTCAACCCCGAGCACATCAACCGCTATCCGCACGAGTTCTCGGGCGGTCAGCGTCAGCGTGTCGGCATCGCCCGCGCGTTCGCTCTGAAGCCCAAGCTGATCATCTGCGACGAGCCCGTTTCCGCTCTGGATGTTTCCATTCAGGCCCAGGTTCTGAACCTGCTCAAGGAACTTCAGGACAAGTTCGGTACGGCGTATCTGTTTATCGCCCACGACCTGTCCGTCGTGCAGCACATCTCCGATCGCGTTGCCGTTATGTATCTGGGTAAGATGGTCGAGGTTTCGGACTGGAAGACACTCTATAGCGAGCCGCACCACCCGTACACGCAGTCACTGCTGTCTGCCGTGCCGGTGCCCGATCCGGATATTCAGAAGACCCGCAAGCGCATCATCCTCGCTGGCGATCCGCCGTCGCCGCTAGATCCGCCGACCGGCTGCCGTTTCCACACGCGCTGTCCGATCGCGCAGGGCATCTGCTCCGAGAAGCTTCCTGAGTTTAAGGAAGTTGCCCCGGGCCACTGCTGCGCGTGCCACTTCGCCGAGCCGTTCCCGATCAAGGAATCGCACATCGACCTGTAGTCGGTTGTTCTCGTCCGGGCCCGCCCTGGTGTTACTTTTCAGAACGTCCTCGGACATGCAAGTAACCCCCGCTGCGCACTTCGTGCGGCGGGGGTTACTTGCGTCCTGACGCTCCTATTTGGCAAGGTGTTTTTTAGAA
>NZ_QSTE01000017.1:0-43165 GCF_003438115.1 Collinsella sp. OM08-14AT | reverse complement strand
ATCATCGACGTCTTCAATACAGAAGATATCAGTGCGGAATGCGTTGGAAAGTAAACCATTGCCGAGCCCTGGGCATTCTTGGCTGTGTTCGAACAAGCAACCCAACATATATATCTGAATTTGGATGTGAGGGGCGCTTTGTTTTTGGGTGCCCTTACAAGAAAGCGTGACTTGGGGATGGGATGGGCACTTTGCTTTTTAGTGCCCTGAGATGGGGGCGAGACTTTGGAATGAGAGGCTAACTTAGGTGAAGAGGGGCTGTATGGCTGATAGGTAGTCTTTGGCTACGTCGGCTTTGTCTGCTTGGAAGTTGTGCCAGGCCCACCATTGGACCATTCCTACGAAGCTTGAGGCTATGTGGTGTAGTAGGAAACTGCGGTCCATGGTGCCGGCGGGGACTGCGGGGTCGACGGGGACGGTTTCGGCTGCGCGCGACATGATGGTCTTGCGGAGACAGTCGGCGAAGACGCGTGAGCCGGCGCCGGCTACGAGGGCTCGAACGCCCTGGCGGCGTTCCCAGAGATTGTTGAGGATATGCTCGACCTGCACGAGTGGGTCGTCGAGCGGTGTGCCATCGTCGTCAAGAGCGTGGGTGCAGATGTCGCTCACGAGTTCGGACAGTAGGTCGTCTTTGCTCTTAAAGAGACCGTAGAATGTCGCGCGGCCTACGTGAGCGCGAGCGATGATGTCGCCGACGGTGATCTTGCCGTAATCTTCCTCGCGCAGGAGCTCGGAGAACGCCGCAACGATGGCGGCGCGGCTTTTTGCCTTGCGGGCATCCATGGCTATGCGTCCGCGTGAACGAGCAGGCAGCGGAGCGTGCCGGAGCAACCCTCGTAGGGGCGTTTGCCGGCGCCGTAGCCGACAGCTTCGATGCGGTAGCGTGAGGGCAGTTGGTCGGACGTACGCAGGGCGGTGACGATGGCGGCGCCTGTGGGCGTTACGAGCTCGCCAGCGACCGGTGCAGGCGTGAGAGCGATATTGCCCGCCTGGCACAGGTTGACGACAGCGGGGACGGGAATGGGCATGAGGCCGTGTGCACAGCGGATGGTTCCGTGGCCCTCGGAGAGCGACTCGACCACGATGTCCTCAATGCCCAGGTCATCGAGGCAGATGGCGACAGAGCAGACGTCGACGATGGAGTCGATGGCGCCCACCTCGTGGAACATGACGGTCTCGGGCGTTTTGCCGTGAGCCTTGGCCTCGGCAGCGGCGAGTGCGGTAAAGATGGCGAGGGCGCGACGCTTGGCGCCATCGCTTAGCTGCGAGCCATCGATAATGGCGGTGACGTCCGCCAAAGACCGGTGGTGATGGTGGTGGGCGTGATGATGCCCCTCGTGGCCATGGCCGTGGATCTCATGGTCATGGTCGTGTGTGTGCTCGTGCTCATGCTCGTCATGGTCATGATGATGGTGGTGCTCATGCTCATGCATATGCTCGACAGCTGCTTCGTTGCCGTAGAGCCAGGCCATATCGTGGTCGTGGTTCTCGAGCTCCTCTGCCAGCTGAACGTCAAAGTCGCAGGCGTCGATGCCGTGCTTGTTTACGCGCGTGACGGCGATCGAAAAGCCATCGACCGGCAGCGTGGCGAGCTGTTCGCGCAGCTGCTCCTCACTGGCATCCAGGTCGAGCAGGGCCGCAACGGTCATATCGCCGCTGATGCCCGAGGTGCCGTCGATGATAAGCGTGTGCTGATGGTTGGACATGGGATGCTCCTTAGCGGGCGCAGGGCGTGCCGGCGCTCAGATGATTGATAA
Organism: Collinsella sp. OM08-14AT; assembly: GCF_003438115.1. Classification (NCBI taxonomy): domain Bacteria; kingdom Bacillati; phylum Actinomycetota; class Coriobacteriia; order Coriobacteriales; family Coriobacteriaceae; genus Collinsella; species Collinsella sp. OM08-14AT. The sequence continues at coordinate 41,408 of NZ_QSTE01000017.1, read as the reverse complement.
GACTTGCCTGGTAGGCGGCACCAAAGCCGTTGTCGATATTGACGACCGAGACGCCGCTGGCGCAGGAGTTGAGCATGGCGAGCAGCGCGGCCACGCCACCAAAGTTCGCGCCGTAGCCCACGCTGGTGGGAACGGCGATGACCGGGCAACTCACCAGGCCGCCGATGACGCTCGCCAGGGCGCCTTCCATGCCGGCGATGGCGATGACCACCTGCGCCTGGGCAAGTTCATCGGCATGCGCAAGCAGGCGGTGCAGCCCGGCGACGCCCACGTCGTAAAGGCGATCGACTTCGTTGCCATAGAACTCGGCCGTCAACGCGGCTTCCTCGGCGACGGGCAGGTCGCTCGTGCCGGCGCAGGCGACAACGATGCGTCCGTTGCCGGTAGGGGAGGGCTTGCCGCCCACGAGGGCGAGCTGCGCGTCCGGGACATATCCCAGGTCGATGCCGTTGCCGAGAAGCTCCGAGGTGCGGGCGGCCTTTTTGGCGTCCAGGCGCGTGACCAGGATGCGCTCCTGGCCGGCATCGCGCAGCGCTTTGATAATGGCGGCAATCTGATCGGCGGTTTTACCGGCACCGTAGACAACCTCGCCGGCTCCCTGGCGCACCCCGCGCGAAAGATCGAGCTGCGCAAAGCCCAAATCGGCGGTCGGAGCCGTCTGGATGCGCGTGAGGGCGACGGCCGGGGTGACTGCCCCGCCGGCAACATCGCTCAGTAACTGCTCAAGATCTCGCTTATCCATATATGTTCCCTTCGACGGCGCAAAGTCTAGCACTCAAAGGGTATGTTTCCGAACATTAAGACAAAATTGTTCGGAAACTATAGGACAGACTGATTCAATTGTTAGACGGATCGACTAGTCACGCAGGATGATGTCCATGGCGAGCATCAGATTGCGCTCGTCGATGGCAAACGGGGCGGCCTCGCGCGTCTTGGGCTTGGCACAAAACGCGATGCCCGTGCCCGCGGCCTGAATCATGGGGATGTCGTTGGCACCGTCGCCGATCGCGACGGTGTGGGCCATGTCGACGCCGCACTCAACTGCCCAGTCCAGCAGCTGGATGAGCTTGGACTCCTTGGTCACAATGTCGGCAGCCAACTTACCGGTGAGCTTGCCGCCTACGACCTCCAGACGGTTGGCCAGGCAAAAGTCGATTCCCGCGGCGGCCACGATCTTGTCGGCAACCTCGTGGAAGCCGCCACTTACGACGCCGACCTTCCAGCCCTTGCTGTGCGCCGAGCGCACAAGCTCCAGCGCGCCGGGGGTAAACGTCACGCGCTCAAAGGTGCGCTCGAACACGCTCTCGTCCAAGCCGGCAAGCAGCCCCACGCGCTCCTCGAGCGCTTGCTTAAAGTCAAGCTCGCCGCGCATGGCGCGCTCGGTGATCTGCGCCACTTGCTTGCCCACGCCGGCTTCCTCGCCCAACAGGTCGATGACCTCCTGGTTGATGAGCGTGGAGTCGATATCCATAACGATGAGGCGTGCAGTCATGGCGGGCCTTTCCAAGTGCAGTTGTATTGGGGCACATTGTCGCACGTGACGAGCGCGGGCGGGTGTCACGGCGCGTCAATTGTTTCGTCTCCGTCAAGTCTTTGGGCAGGAGCCACTTTTTCGCGGCACATCGACGCGAGTGCGATAAGATAGAACGCCATGTCTGGCTGCGCGGTTTACGCAGGCTGGGCAAATCTGTACGACGCCGCCCGGAACGACACGGGGCGGCACAGATCCATAAAGGAGGATCACTGGTATGAGCCAGACCCGTCCCATCGATGAGCATTCCATGCACACCCGTACCTGCGGCGAGCTTCGCTTCGAGAACGTGGGCGAAGAGGTCACCCTCACCGGTTGGGTGAGCCGTCGCCGCGACCACGGCGGCCTTATCTTCTGCGACCTTCGCGACCGTGAGGGCATCACGCAGCTCACCTTCGACCCCGAGCACTCCGACGGCGACGCCTTTAAGATCGCCGAGACCATGCGTCCCGAGTGGCCCATCAAGATTCACGGCGTCGTGCGCGCCCGTGGCGAGGAGACCACCAACACCAAGCTCGCGACTGGCGAGATCGAGGTCCTGACCGACCACGCCGAGGTGCTCAACACGTCCGTCACCCCGCCGTTCCAGATCGAGGACGGCATCGAGACCAGCGAGGACACCCGCCTGCGCTATCGCTATCTGGACCTTCGTCGTCCCGAGATGATGGCCAACCTCAAGCTGCGCTCCGACTTTACCTTTGCCATTCGCGAGGCGCTGCACAACCGTGAGTTCATGGAGGTCGAGACGCCCTCCCTGTTCAAGTCCACGCCCGAGGGCGCCCGCGACTTCATCGTCCCCAGCCGCATCCAGCCGGGCAACTTCTACGCCCTGCCGCAGTCCCCGCAGCTCCTGAAGCAGCTGCTTATGGTCGGTGGCGTCGAGCGCTACTATCAGGTTGCCAAGTGCTTCCGCGACGAGGACTTGCGTGCCGACCGTCAGCCCGAGTTCACCCAGGTCGATATCGAGATGTCCTTCGTGGACCAGAACGACGTTATGAGCGCGCTCGAAGAGGTTCTTGCCGATGCCTTCGGCCGCATGGGTGTCGAGATGCCCACGCCGCTGCGTCGCATGAACTACTGGGAGGCCATGGACACCTATGGCTCCGACAAGCCCGATACCCGCTATGGCATGCACTTGGTCGACCTGACCGACATCTTCGCCAACTCCAAGTTCAAGGTCTTTGCGACTGCCGCGAACGAGGAGGGCTCTGTCGTCAAGGCCATCAACGCCAAGGGCGCCGGTGCCTGGGCTCGCGCCAAGATCGATAAGCTTGCCGGCGTGGCTTCCACGTTTGGCGCCAAGGGCCTTGCCTGGATCGCCTTCCGCGAGGACGGCTCCATCAACAGCCCCATCGTCAAGTTCTTCTCGGACGAGGAGATGGCTGCCCTGCGCGAGCGCATGGACGTCGAGCCCGGCGACCTTGTGATGTTCGCCGCCGGCCCGCGCCTGCTCTCCGACGAGATCCTGGGCGGCATGCGTTCCCACATGGCTAACGCGCTCGAGATCAAGCGCGAGGGCCACGACTTCTTGTGGGTCGTCAACTTCCCGCTGTTCCACTGGGACGAGGACCGCAAGGCTTACGCTGCCGAGCACCAGCCCTTCACCCTGCCGACCGAGACCGACATCGCCAAGATCGAGGCCGACCCGCTGGCAGCCGGTTCCTGCACCTACGACTTTGTCATGGACGGCTTTGAGGCCGGCGGCGGCGGTATGCGTATCCACAACGCCGAAATGCAGATGTCCATGCTCAAGCTCCTGGGCTTTACCGAGGAGCGCGCCGAGTCGCAGTTCGGCTTCCTCATGGAGGCTCTCAAGTTTGGTGCGCCCCCGATGGGCGGCTTCGCCCTGGGCCTGGACCGCGTGTGCATGCTGCTCACCGGCTCCGACTCCATCCGCGACGTCATGGCGTTCCCCAAGACGGCCAGCGGCTCCGACCTCATGTCGGGCGCCCCGAGTGCCGTTTCCGGCGCCCAGCTCAAGGACGTCAGCCTGCGCCTGATGTAGGCAAGCGGCTACATATTGCCCGTAACGAGGGAAGGACACGTGCCTTCCCTCGTTTTTTATACGTCGAGATTGTGAGGGCATGGGATGACCGGGCGTTGCGGAAAGTGCGTCCCGGAATCTGCGTCCAGAACGGGTCGCGCTTTCCCAAAGGGGGTCCTCTGGGAAAGCGCGACCCAGAATTCGGCAAAATAATGGGGCACAGTTTCCGCTTGAGCGGTCTAACGGAAACTGTGCCCCAGAATGAGCGCTCAAAACGGGGCAGGCTTTCCGCAACAACTGTCTGGCGAAAAGCCCGGCCCAGTTTCCTACAGCGAGTCTCTCTGAACGAGCTGCATGTGCATCACGGAGGTGGTGGGCTCGGCGCCCTTGATCATGTCGAGCGCAATGTTGGCGGCCATGTGGCCTTCTTCGCGCAGGGGCTGGCGGACGGTCGTGAGTGCGGGGACGCAGCGCGCCGCAATCTCGTGATCGTCGAAGCCGACGACAGAAACGTCCGCCGGAACGGATAGGCCTGCCTCGTTGAGTGCGGTGATGACGCCAGCCGCGATACGGTCCGATCCGCAGAGCACGCCATCGAAAGCAATCTCGCGCGCGAGGATCTGGTGCATGGCCTGATAGCCGTCTCCGCTGTTCCAGCCGGTATAGATAACGTTTGCGTCTGGGAGGTCTTCGCCCAAGACGGCGCGGTAGCCGCGCAGGCGGTCGACAACAGCGGGGTTGTCTTGCGGTCCCAACACGGCGACGATATCTTTGCGCCCGCGCTCCTTCATGGCGAGTGCCGCAAAGCGTCCGCCCTCTTCGTCGTCAGAGTAGACCGTCGAGAACACATCGCGATAGGGGTGACCCTCGAGCTGGCCGCACAACACGGTGGGCACGCCCAGCTCGCGCAGTACCTCGAGCAGTTCGCTGCCCTTGTAGGGGGAGACGTTGATTACGGCGTCGAACGAGCGGCGCTCAAAGTGCTCGCGTGCGCGGTTGCGCTCATGCGTAGAAGACGCCTGCAAGATAACGGGCAGATAGGATGACTCCGACAGTTCTTCGGTAATGCCGCTCAAAAACTCGCTATAGGTGGGGTCGCTGAAGAGTTCACTCAGGGGCTCGGTCACGAGCACGGCGATGATTTCCGTGCGTCCGACAGCGAGCGCTCGGCCACGAGCGTTGGGGACAAAATTGACTTCCTTGGCCGCTGCGCGGACGCGCTTTTTGGTTTCCTCGCTAATGCGGGGCGAATCGTTGAGGGCGCGCGATGCCGTGGAGCGCGACACGCCGGCAGCTGCGGCAACCTCGGCAAGCGTAGGTGCGGTGCGAACTGGTTGGGTCATGGCGTCTCCTGGAAAATGCGGTCGATGTTGTCATTGATACGGGCTGGTGCGGATACAGCTTACTATAGTGCGCCTGAACAGCGTTCATGATATCCGGCCACTGGTGGCATTTCACGTTCAAGCTGCTGTTGAACATGGCTTGCACGGGTGGGGCATAGATGGGCGCGGCCGTTGTCAGCCGCCTGGGAATGCTGTTTTGCGCTGAGTTTCGATACTCAGGGTGACATAAGTGTCGTGGTTGTACAACCGGTTGCACCGTTAATCCGACAAAATCGACCGTTCGGCGGACAACCGGTTGCACAGATTTTTGTACCGCCCGTAAGATAAGGACAACCGGTTGCACAAAGAAGCACTACGATGACGAAGGAGCATCACCATGGACGCCATTAACGATTGGGAAAACCAAGCGCTCACCCACAGGAACCGCCTGGCACCCCATGCGTACTTTATGGGTTATGAGGCCGCCGATCTCGCCGCTACGTACAGCCGCGAGCTGTCGCGCGGATTTGTCCAGCTGTCCGGCTCGTGGCAGTTCCGCCTTTTTGAGGGCCCCGCGGCCGTCTCCAACGAAGCACTTTGCACGTACAAGCCCGAGTGGGATCACGTGGAGGTTCCGCACCTGTGGCAGGTAGACGGCTATGGCAACCTTGCCTACACCGACGAGGGTTTTCCGTTCCCGGTGGATCAGCCGTTCGTTCCCTCCGACGACCCTACGGGCGTCTACCAGCGCATCGTCAAACTTCCCGCCGTGCCTGCCGGCGCTCGCGAGATTATTCGCTTCGACGGTATCGAGAGCTACGGCGAGCTGTATGTCAACGGCAAGTTTATCGGCATGACCAAGGGTTCGCGCCTGTCCGCCGAGTTTGACGTGACCGACGCGCTCGTCGAGGGCGACAACCTGTTTGCGGTCAAGGTTCTGCAGTACAGCGATGGTAGCTACATCGAGGACCAGGACATGTGGTGGGCATCGGGCATCTTCCGCGATGTGTACCTCATGCAGCGTCCCGCCGCGCATCTGGTCGACTTTAGGTTCCGCACGCACCGCGAGGGCGATGCCGCTCTGATCACGCTCGATACGGTTGCCGAGGGCGCAAGTCGCGTCGTGTATACGCTCAGCGATGGCCAGAATGTGGTCGCTACGGGCGAGTGCGTCGACGGCCATGCCGAGTGCAGCGTTGCCGATGCCCACTTCTGGAACCCCGAGGACCCCTTCCTCTATGACCTTACGCTTGAGGTCTACGACGGCGACGAGGTCAGCGAGTACGTTCCGCATCGCCAAGGCCTTGCCGAGGTGACGGTCGAGGGCAATCATATCTACCTCAACGGCACCTACTTTAAGATGCATGGCGTCAACCGCCACGACCACGACGATCACAAGGGCCGCGCCGTGGGTCTCGAGCGCATGCGCCGCGACCTGGAGCTCATGAAGCAGCACAACATCAACGCGGTGCGCACGTCCCACTACGCCAACGATCCGCGCTTCTACGAGCTGTGCGACGAGTACGGCATCATGCTGGTCGCCGAGACAGATATGGAGAGCCACGGCTTCGAGAATATCGGCAATATCGCCCTGGTCACCGACGACCCTGCCTGGGAGCCGGCTTACGTTGACCGTGTTGAGCGCCTGGTGATGCAGGAACGCAACCACGCGTGCATCATCATGTGGTCGATGGGCAACGAGAGCGGCTATGGCTGCAACATCCGCGCGATGTACGCCAAAGCTCACGAGCTCGACGGTCGTCCGGTCCACTACGAGGAGGATCGCAACGCCGATACCGTCGACGTCATTTCCACCATGTACTCCCGCGTGTCGCAGATGAACGACTTTGGCGAGCATCCGTTCCCCAAGCCGCGCATCAACTGCGAGTACGGCCACTCCATGGGTAATGGTCCCGGAGGCCTGTCCGAGTACCAGGAGGTCTTCGATCGCTGGGATTGCATCCAAGGCCAGTTTATTTGGGAATGGTGCGACCACGGTTTGGCTGCTGTGACCGAGGACGGCGTTGCCTACGACATGTATGGCGGCGACAACGGCGATTACCCCAACAACAGCAACTTCTGCATCGACGGCATGGTGTTCCCCTGGCAGCAGCCGAGCCCGGGCCTTACCGAGTACGGCCAGGTCATCTGCCCGGTTCGCATGGCCTACGATGCCGAGGCGGGCGAGCTGACCGTCACCAACAAGCGTTGGTTTACCACCCTCGAGGATGTCTGCCTGTCGGCGGAGACCCTGGTGGACGGCGACGTGGTCTGCCGCAAGACGCTCATGCCCGGTGCGGTTGCCCCCGGCGAGTCCGTCCAGCTTCCGCTGGTGATTCGCGAGGCCGCAGTGGGCGAGACCCTGCTGACCGTGCACGCCTACACCATGGCGGCTCACGCCTGGTGCGAGCCGATGTTCCAACTGGGTGCAAGCCAGTTTGCCATCGCAAACCATCCGGCGCCGGCAATTGCCGCCCCCACTCGTCCTGAGCTTACGGTCGAGGAGACCGAGCAGGAGATTCGTATTCGCTCCCTCAACGGCGAGCTGACCTTCAGCAAGGTCAACGGTACCGTGAGCGAGTGGAAGGCATCCGGTCGCGACGTCATGACCTCCGGTCCCCAGGTTGGTTTTTGGCATCCGCTCGTCGATAACCACGCCCAGGAGTACGACTCCCTGTGGAAGGATAACTTCATCGATGTGATGCAGACGTCTACCCGCAATGTTTCTTGGAAGCAGGACGACAATGCGGTTGTCGTTACCGTGAGCCAGCGTATCGCTCCTCCCGTCCGCGCGTTCGGCATGCGCGTCGAGCTCGTCTATACCGTGCTTCCGAGTGGCCGCGTCGACCTCAAGGTTTCCGGCGAGCCCTACGGCGACTATTCGGACATTATCCCGCGCATCGGCATCTCCTTCGAGGTCCCCGGTTGTGATCGTGCCGTCGAGTGGTATGGCCACGGCCCGGGCGAGAACTATCCGGACTCGCTGCGCGCCAACCCGGTCGGTCATTACCGCACTACGGTCGACGACATGTTCACGCCCTACGTTATGCCCCAGGACTGCGCCAACCGCGAGGGTACCCGCTGGGTCGCCCTGCGCTCCAGCCACGGTGACGGTCTGGTCGTGACGCGTCCGAGCGACGCCGCTTCCAATCCGTTCTCGTTCTCCGCATGGCCCTATAGCTGCGAGGCTATCGATAATGCCAAGCATGTCTACGATCTTGTCCCGGGCGACACGGTTACGGTCAACATCAACGACCAGCTGCTCGGCCTTGGCTCGAACTCTTGGGGTTCCGAGGTGCTCGATTCCTATCGCACCCGTTTTGAGAGCTTCAGCTTTGAGGTGTCCCTGCGACCGCTGACGTCTGCCGATCTGGCTCAGGCGCTGGCACCCATTAAGGAGGCATAAGTCATGCATATCTTTAACTCGCGTGCCGATTTCGACGCCCAGATGAAGTCCGTCAAGAAGTGGATGCGTACCGGTCAGGCACTCGACGGCGTTTCTGAACTGCAGCACGATGTGGCGTACTCTATCGGCGACTCGCTGGTGTATTGGTGGGTGAACGCCCACGAGGCGGCTACTGCCGATCTGGTCGGTCACCGTCGCTACCATGCCGTGCTCGCCCCGCTCGACGGCAATCTGACCGTTGAGGTGGCTTCCAAGGCCGATCTTACCTGTACGCGCGCCTACAGCGATATCGATGATCGCGAGCGCTTTGAGGGTACGGGGGAGACCGTGACGATTCCCACCGGCGGCGTTGCCGTCGTCGAAATTGACGAGGCCTACCGTGTCGTGGCCGATGCCGCGGATCCCCGCGTCGTGGTGCTGCACGTGACAGTCGAAGGTTATTCCTTCCCCAACAAGTAGTATTCGTCCGCCTGGACGTTTGCTTCGCGCCGTTAAGGGGGATGGCTTTGTTGACTCCCTTTTCCCCATTCCCCTTAGCAGGTGCGCCGTCCGTGTTTGCACTTGCAGCTCGGACGGTTTTAGATGACATTTAACAGATGATTGGGAGGGCTTATGAGCTCTGAAAAACGAGGAACGATTGGTTCGTTCGCTCTGCTGGGCATGACGGTCGCCGCCGTGTTCGGTATCAAGAACATCATCAACAACAACGCGGCCATCGGCTTGGCAGCTGCGCCGTCGTTCTTCTTCGCCACGCTTTTGTACTTTGTCCCCTATACCCTGGTTACCGCCGAGTTCGTCGGCCTCAACAAGGACTCCGAGTCTGGCGTGTACGCATGGGTTAAGACCTCGATGGGTGGTCGCTGGGCGTTCCTGACGGCATTTAGCTACTGGTTCGTTAACCTGTTCTTCTTTGCGTCCGTCCTGCCCAACGTCATCATCTACGCGAGCTACGTGTTCTTTGGTGCCAACGCCGAGCTTTCGCAGCTGTGGATCACCATTATCGAGATCGTCGTCTTTGCTATCGCCACGTGGGTTTCGACCAAGGGCGCTAAGTGGATCGGCTCCATTTCCTCCTTCGGTTCGACCGCGGCTCTCGGCCTGACCGCCGTGTTCATCCTGCTGTCCCTGGCTGCTGCCTTTGGCGGCGTTGAGTTCGCTACGGCTCCTACTCCCGCTAACATGGCTCCCGACATGAGCAACTTCGCAACTGCGTGGGGCTTCTTCGGTACGCTTGCCTGGATCATCCAGGGCGTTGGCGGCGCTGAGTCTGTCGGCGTGTTCCTTAACGACCTTAAGGGTGGCGTCAAGGCCTTCGTGCGCACCGTCGTTATCGCCGGCCTGACCATCGGCCTTCTGTATGCAGGCGCTTCGCTGCTGGTTAACCTGTTCATCCCCGAGGGCGGCGTTGCCATCTCCACCGGTATCTTCGACGTATTCGGCGCTGTCTTTGCCCACTTTGGCATTCCCATGGAAGTGTCTACGCGCGCCATCGGCTTGATCCTTCTCGCCGCCACGCTGGGCTCCCTCATGATGTGGACCTCTGCTCCCATCAAGGTTTTCTTCACCGAGATCCCCAAGGGCGTCTTTGGTAGCAAGATCGTCGAGCTCAACGAGCATGGCATTCCTGCCCGCGCTGCTTGGCTGCAGTTCGCCATCGTCGTCCCCATCCTGATCATTCCGGCCCTGGGCTCCGGTAACCTCGACGACCTGCTCATGATCGTTACCAACATGACTGCTGCCACCGCTCTGCTCCCACCGCTGCTGATTTTGCTTGCCTACTTTATGCTGCGCAAGAACTTTGACGCCGCTCCCCGTGGCTTCCGCATGGGTTCGCGCCGCTTTGGCCTGGTCGTTGCCGCATTCCTGCTTGTGGTCTTCTGCTTCGTGCTTATCTGCGGCACCATTCCGCTCGATCAGCCGCTGTGGCTGACGCTGGTCTACAACGTTGGCGGCGTGGTTGTCTTCTTGGGCCTTGCCGTGATGTGGTACAACCGCTACATCAACCGCCTGCGCGAGACCGATCCCGAGGCCGCCGAGAACGAGCTTCGCCCTTCCGTCCTCGATATGATGGAGTAGCGGCTAGGATTAATCTACGGCTGTGGAATAAATCGATTCCCTTTCCTAAGGAGGGGCCTTACGAGGCCCCTCCTTTTGTGTTTTGGGGCATGGTTTTGGCCCCCGTGGTCAAAAAATGCCAAATATGAGTACTGTTGCAAAAGAAGTGCCATATTTTTCGGCCTGCTCTGAGCGAAAATGGGCTCAAAATCGATTTATCTAACTCCCTTTAAAGGGCGTTTGACGGCTTTCAACCTCTTCGAATCGCTCAAGCTAGGCAATTTGCTCTCGATTTTGCTGCTACTAAATTTGTGACAGTACTCATATTTGCCACTTTTTGACCACGGGGTATCCGGAGGGGCCCTCGATAAGCATCTAACGCTACAATAACTACCACGTGGCTGGGTTTGCCGGCCGAATGTGTGATGTCGTGGGAGGGGACATGGTCGAGTTTACAAAGACGATTAAAGATCCGTTGGGACTACACGCCCGCCCGGTTGCGCTGCTCTATGACATCATTGCCAAGCACCGTAGCGACGTGTCGGTCAGCATCGGCGACCGCCATACCGACGGTCGCGATGTCATGGGCCTCATGGCTCTCTACGGCGAGTGCGGCGAGGACATCATCTTTCGCGTTTCGGGCGTAGACGAGGCTTCCTGCGTTACGTCGATCAGAAACCTCTCGCTCTAAGCATGACAGGGCGCGGCAAAGGACAGCTCTTTGCCGCGCCTTTTTGTTTCATATAGGAAACTTTTTCGAAATCTGAATAGGGACCCTTTCCAAAAAGTTAACCACGTGCTAGTTTACTAAAGCGAACATAGACGTGGTTAACTTTTATCGCGTCGATGTTGAGGACGAACTGACGTTAGGAGCCACTCATGTCTTGCGGACCGCAGATGCCGGCCATGCCGCTTTCGATGGTAAAAGCGGGCGAAACCGTGCGCGTGTCTCGTGTAAAGGGCAATGAGGACATGAAGCACCACCTCAAGGACCTCGGCTTTGTCGAGGGCAACGAAATCCACGTGGTGAGCTCGAGTGGCGCCAATATCATCGTCACGGTGCTGGGCGCACGCTTTGGCATCGATTCCAAGGTTGCCATGCACATCATGACCGTCGGTTAGTCCGCAGCATTTCATAAAAACTGAAAGGGGGACAAGAGGATGAAGACGTTGGGTGACGTTAAGGTGGGCGAGAGCTCTACCATCGTCAAGCTTCACGGTGAGGGTGCGCTTCGCCGTCACCTTATGGACCTGGGGCTCATCAAGGGCACTTCGTTCAAGGTCGTGAAGGTTGCACCGCTCGGTGATCCGGTCGAGATCAACGTGCGCGGCTACGAGCTTTCCATCCGCAAGGAGGAGGCTGCCGTCGTCGAGGTCCAGTAAGGGCTCGCGGCGCATATATCTGCAGATAAAGTTAGGTTTTTCTAACTTAATGCAGCATCTTTGAAGCACATTATCCAGCCTGCGCGGAGAAAGCAGCGCAGGCACACAAGGAAGAAGGATTGAATGGCGGATTCTCAGATCCATGTCGCGCTGGCGGGTAACCCCAACTGCGGCAAGACCACGCTTTTCAACCTGATCACCGGCGCCAACGGCTACGTTGGCAACTGGCCCGGCGTCACGGTTGAGAAAAAGGAGGCCAAGCTCCTAAGCGACAAGAACGTTACCATCACGGACCTCCCTGGCATCTACTCGCTTTCCCCCTACAGCCCTGAGGAGCAGTGCTCGCGCGATTACCTCATGAGCGGCGAGCCCGATGTCGTCGTCCAGGTGGTCGACGCCACCAACCTCGAGCGTAACCTGTACCTGGCGCTTCAGGTTATCGAGACCGGCCTGCCCGTGGTCGTTGCCCTCAACATGGCCGACCTGGTCGAGAAGAACGGCGATAAGATCGACACGGACAAGCTCTCCAAGAAGCTCGGTTGTCCGGTCATGATGATCTCGGCCCTTAAGAACAAGGGCATCAAGGAGCTGTTCGAGCAGGTCAAGAAGTCCGCTGCTTCCAAGGGCCAGGTGCCGGAGCACAAGTTCGATTCCTCCATCGAGGACGTTCTGGACCACATCGAGAACAATCTGCCGGCGAGCGTTCCCGCCAACAAGCGCCGCTACTACGCTGTCAAGCTGTTCGAGCGCGATGCGGACGCCTGCAAGCTCATCAACCTCACCAAGGAGAAGGCCGCTCGCGTCGAAGGTCTGGTCGCTCAGTGCGAGCAGGACTGCGACGATGACGCCGAGTCCATCATCACCGGCGAGCGTTACGGCGTGATTGCCCACATCATTGACGAGTGCCTCACCAAGGCTCCGGCAAAGATGAGCACCTCCGAGAAGATCGACCGCGTGGTTACCAACCGTATCCTGGGCCTGCCGATCTTTGTGGTCATCATGTTCTGCGTGTACTACATCGCCGTTTCTACCTTGGGCGGCACGGTGACCGACTTCACCAACGACCAGCTCTTCGGTACCGACGGTTGGTACGTGCTCGGTCAGGGCCGCGACGCCTACGACGCGGCCGTCGAGGCTGCGGGCGACAATGCCGACTCGGTCGACCCGGCACAGTACGGCCCCTATGTTCCTGGTATTACCACCATGGTCCACGACGCCCTTGTGGCGGGCGGCACCGAGGACGGTGGCCTGGTCGATTCGCTGGTCTGCGACGGCATCGTCGGCGGCCTGGGCGCCATCTTCGGCTTTGTCCCGCAGATGTTCCTGCTGTTCGTCATGCTGTCCTTCCTGGAGGACTGCGGCTATATGGCCCGCGTCGCCTTCATCATGGACCGCGTGTTCCGTCGCTTTGGCCTGTCCGGTAAGTCGTTCATCCCCATGCTCGTATCCTCGGGCTGCGGCGTCCCCGGCGTCATGGCCACCAAGACCATCGAGAACGAGAAGGACCGCCGCATGACGGTCATGACCACCACGTTTATTCCCTGTGGCGCTAAGCTGCCGATCATCGCCCTGCTCATGGGTTCCATCATCGGCGATTCTTCCACCACCGCCGCGTGGATCAGCCCGCTCTTCTACTTCCTGGGCGTCTTTGCCGTCATCGCTTCGGGCCTCATGCTCAAGAAGACCAAGCTCTTCGCCGGCCGCCCGACGCCGTTCGTTATGGAGCTTCCCGCCTACCACTTCCCGGCGATCCGCTCTTGGGCGCTGCACGTGTGGGAGCGCTGCTGGGCCTTTATCAAGAAGGCCGGCACGGTCATCTTCGCGTCCACCGTCGTTGTTTGGTTCCTGTCCAACTTTGGTAGCTACAACGGCACGTTTGGCTTCCTGCCTGCTATGGAGGGCATCCCCGAGGAGTTCATGGACTACTCCGTGCTTGCCATGCTGGGCAACCTGGTCGCCTGGATCTTCGCCCCGCTCGGCTTTAGCACCTGGCAGGCAACTGCGCTGACCGTCTCGGGCCTTGTCGCTAAGGAGAACGTCGTCGCCACCGCCGGTTCGCTGCTGTCCGTCGCCGACGCCGGCGAGACCGACCCGAGCCTGTGGACCGCGTTCGCCGGCATGTTCCCGACTATGGGCGCTTGCGTTGCCTTTGGTGCGTTCAACCTGCTGTGCGCTCCGTGCTTTGCCGCCATGGGCACTATCCGCAACCAGATGGATTCCGGCAAGTGGACCGCCATCGCGATCGGTTACGAGTGCGCCTTTGCTTGGGTCATTGGTCTGTTCATCAACCAGTTCTACAACCTGTTCGTTCTTGGACAGTTTGGTATCTGGACGGTTGTGGCCATCGTGCTGCTGGTTGCGATGCTCTTCCAGATCTTCCGTCCCATGCCTAAACATGCTTGGACCGACGAGGACGAGACCAACACTGCTTCCGCCGCAGTTTCCGCTTAAGTCCGAATAAGGATTAGCCCCTTTCCATGAGCCCGGGTGTCCCAGCGACACTCGGGCTTTTTGGTGCAATGGGGGACAGATTGCTTTGCTCCAGAAGTAAGATGTGGCGTTTCCGCAGATAAAACCGACCAAAACAAACCTGTCCCTTTTTGGCAGGTGGAAGATGGGGTAAAGTAAGTGGTGGTTAACTAGAGGAGGCTTACTATGGCACCTATCGATATTGTTGTGTTGGCTGTTATCGGCATTGCGTTTGTCGCCGTGTGCGTGCGTATCTACCGAAAGGGCACCTGCGCCGACTGCGCCCAGGGTGGCGTTTGTACGGGGCATTGCTCCAACAAAAAGACCTGCGCCGCACTTAAGGGCGTAGACAAAATCGCCGAAGACTTGGGCCGCGGTATCAAATAAAGGTCCAGGCACCCAAGCGCCTCGCGAGCATCCGTTCGCGGGGCGCTTTGCACATTTGGGGGAGAGTGTGGCGAGTTGAAGAGTATTTTTGGGTATCGCTAACTATGTGGTCAACGGCCCGCTCACCGTGGTCCATGCCGTAGCGAGCGCCAATCTCGCCGTCGAAGGCATGACCAACTACCTGGGCCTCTAACTCCATCCCGCCCATCAGTTGCGGTGAAATACAGACTGTTTTGGCCGTCAAAGGCCTTATCTACTCCGTATTCCACCGCAACTTTTTTGTGGGGTGGGCTAGAGACGCTGCATGCGGTACCCGACACCCATGTGCGTCTGAATCATCTTGGGGTGAGAGGGGTCTGCCTCGATCTTCTTGCGCAGGGTGCGCATGAACACGCGCAGGCTCGCCAGATCGCTGTCCCAGCTCGTGCCCCATATCTCGCGGGTGATGAAGGTGTGGGTGAGCACCTTGTCGACGTTTTTCGCCAGAAGGACGAGCAATTTGTACTCGGTTGGGGTGAGCGAGAGCTCGCGTCCGTCTTTCGTCGCGTATCCCGCGGCGTAGTCGATATGCAGCGGACCGTTGTCGAACGTGCTCGCTTCTGTCGATTCGCTTGACGCCATCGAGGAGCGCCTCAAATTCGCACGGACGCGCGCGAGCAACTCATCCACAGAAAAGGGCTTGGTGAGGTAGTCGTCTGCCCCTGCGTCAAGTGCTGCAATCTTGTCGGAATCTTCGGTGCGCGCCGAAATGACGATAATGGGGACTGCCGACCAGCTTCGGATCTTCGTGATGACCTCGATACCGTCAATGTCGGGAAGGCCGAGGTCGAGCATGATGAGGCTGGGGCCGTGCGACACCGCATCCATGATGGCGGCCTGGCCGTTGCAAACCTTGCTCACGACATAGCCGTGGAGGTCAAGCGCGGTCGAAACGAGGTTTTGAACGGTCAGGTCATCTTCGACCAGGAGGATGCGTGGCTTAGCGGCATTATTCATGAATCTCGATCTCCTCGGCGGGCAGGGTAAAACGGAAGACGGCCCCATGGGGGTGGTTGTCGCGAGCTTCGATGACGCCGCCATGCGCCTCCACGATGGAGCGGCAGAGCGACAGCCCAAGGCCGATGCTTCGACGCGAATCCACGGGCCGCGTATTGCGTGAGGTGAAGAAGCGCTCAAAGATATGAGGCTTGTCGCAGTCTGCCACACCCGGCCCATCGTCTGCGACGTCCACCACGACGAACGCACCCTCGCGACGTGCGCTGATGGTGACAGTCGAGTCCTCGGGCGTGTATTTGAAGGCGTTCATGATGAGATTCGTAAGCACCTGCATGATGAGATGGACGTCGATGCGTACCAGCAGGATGTCGTCAGTGTGCTCGATGGTGACGGTACGTCCATGCGATGCTTGGGCGACATGGCTGAGGGCGGCCTCGATGACCTCGTCGATGAGCTCGGATGTGAAGTTGAGGCAAATGGTGCCATCCTCGACGCGTGTGATGGCGAGGAGGTTCTCCACGGTATCGATAAGCCAGAGGGAGTCGTCGTAGATGGCATCGGCAAGATCGCAGCGTTGTTCGAGGCTGAGCTTCTCGTCGCTCTTCCGAAGGATTGCCGCAGATCCGGATATAGCCGTGAGTGGTGTCCTCAAATCGTGGCCGATGGAGCGCAAAAGGTTGGCGCGCAGCTGCTCGTTTTTCGCCAAGACCGCAGCCTCTTCGCGCTCTTGCGCCGCCCGGTCGCTTTCGAGCGCCAAGGCGCATTCGCCTACGATAGATAGGACGATCGAATGCTCGAAGGCTTCGATCTCGCGCCCCTCCAGGTCGATGCCGATGACACCGAATACCTTGTCGCCGGTGCGAACCGCGAGGTAGAGGCAGCGCGCCTCGGGCAGGGTCCGCGTGCTTGCGCCCGCGCGTTTGTTGTTGGTGTAGGTCCAGGTTGCAACAGCGCGCTCGTAGTCGGTGAGCAGCGACGCGGATCGGTTTTCGGTGCCAGCGGACTCATAGAGCGTCTTGCCGAGCGTGCCGTGTTCGGCGGTGTAGAAGACCACGTCGAGTTTTAGCAGTTTGATGAGTTGGTTCATGGCGACGCGGGCACACTCCTCCGCGCTATGGGCTTGCTGCAAGAGCTGGTTCGTTTCGAGGAGTACGCGCGTTTTGAATGCGTTCTCGGCGGAGGTACGGGCGTTGTCGGCGATGCGCGCAGTTAACTCGCCGGCGACCATAGCGGTAGCGAACATGATGCCGAACGTGACCAGATAGCTTCGGTCGTAGCTGGCGAGCGAAAACAGAGGCGTTACGAAGCAGAAGTTGTAAAGCACTACAGAGAGCACGCTCGATACGATCGTGCAGATACGCCCCGTCGTGGTGACGGCGGTCAGCAGGGCCGTGAGGATATAGAGGGATATGATGCTGGAATCGGCAAATCCCAGATGGCGGAAAGCCGTGCCGATCGCTGTGGCGACAAGAGAGAGGGCCAGCGTGCGAAGCACGTTTCGGCTGCTGGGCGGCTGCAGGGCGAGCGCATGGCGGCGTCCTTTGGGTCGGGAGGGCGGAGTCGACTGGTCTGGAATGATGTAAATGTCGAGGTTCGGGGCGAATGTTATGAGCTGTTCTACGAGAGATTTGCGGCCAAAGAGGGCCTGACGGACGCTGCTGTGCTCGCCCGTGCGCCCCATGACGATCTTCGAAATACCCGACAGGCGTGCGAACTCGGAGATCTGAAACGCGACGTCGTCGCCATAGACGGTTTCCATATGTGCTCCGAGCTGCTCGGCTAGGGCGATATTGTCTGCAAGCTTGGCGCGCTCATCATCGCTCATGGCTTGCGTGCGCGGGCTCTCTACGAACAGGGCGACGAGCTCGCTGCGAAACGCTTTCGCCATGCGTGCGGCGGCACGGACGATGCGGGGATTGGTCGGCGCCGGGGAGACACAGACTAAGATACGCTCCCTGGTGTAGTAGTCACGGTTTCCCAGCACGCGTGCGGCGTCTGTGAGGTGGCCGGTGCGATCGGCGCAGCGGCGCAGCGCGATTTCTCGGAGTGCGGTGAGGTTCTCGACGGTAAAAAAATGCTGTTGCGCTCGCTCGGCTTGTGCGGGACGGTAGACGAGGCCGGCGCGAAGGCGCTCAAGTAGGTCTTCGGGCTCTATGTCAACGAGCTCGACCTGGTCGGCATCATCGAAGATGCGGTCGGGGATTCGTTCGCTCACGACAACGCCGGTGATGGATGCAACCATGTCGTTTAGGCTCTCGATATGCTGAACGTTCACAGTCGTATAGACGTCGATGCCTGCATGTAGAAGTTCCTCGACGTCTTGATAACGTTTGTCGTGGCGAGACCCCGGCGCATTCGTATGGGCGAGCTCGTCGACAAGGATGAGCTGAGGGGCGCGTTCGATAGCCGCATCTAGATCGAACTCGCTGAGCGCAATGCCGTTGTGCTCAGCGAGTTTACAGGGCACGTTCTCAAGCCCTTGTGCAAGATGGGCAGTTGCCGGACGTTCGTGCGGCTCGATGTATCCCGCGACGACGTCGACACCTCGCCGCTTGGCGGCGTGGGCGGCTTGAAGCATCGCATAGGTTTTGCCTGCACCAGCAGCGTAGCCAAAGAAAATCTTGAGGTGTCCCCGGCTGGTTCGAGCGTCATCGGCGGCCTCGTCTTTCTCAATTGCCTTGAGGATGAGGTCTGGATTGACGCGAGTGTCCGATGCGTCGCGCTGCATAGCGTAGCCTTTCTGAAACGTTGCCCATGCGTGCATACGCGGTGAGGACGCCACTGTATGCTCGCGAGGTCGAGTATAGGCGCACTGCAGCCGCAATAGTGCTTTCTACCTGCATCTTTACGGCATCTTAAGGTCGTGAGCCCCGGCCCTCACGCCTCTTTAATCTCTAGAAGCGTTTACTGTCCCCAGGCGCTTGCGAGAGCAGGCGTCCGAGACATCGGACCGCGCGTGAAAGGGGCGGTAAATGAACATCCTCATTCCCATCATCGGAGTCGTCTGCATTGGACTCCTTATCTATTACATCTACATTCTGATGAGGAGTGATTCGTAAACTATGGACGCTGCGATTCAGTACATCTTGTACTTTGCCGTGCTCGTCGTCCTGGCCGTTCCGCTCGGTCGGTTCATGGCCCATATCATGGATGGTGAGCATACGTTCCTGTCGCCTGTGATTGCTCCTGTGGAGCGTGGCGTCTATCGTCTGCTTCGCATCGACGCGGCAGAGCAGATGGGGTGTAGGCGCTACCTGGCGAGCGTGCTGGTCTTTTCGGGGATCGGCCTCGTGGTCCTTGTGGCACTTCAAGCGCTTCAGTCCTTCTTGCCAGGCAATCCCCAGCACCTGCCGGGTGTGCCATGGGACCTGTCGTTCAATACGGCTGCTTCCTTCATAACCAACACCAACTGGCAGTCCTACTCCGGCGAGACCACCCTGTCCTACCTTGTGCAGTTCATGGGTCTCACCGTGCAGAACTTCGTTTCCGCTGGCACCGGTATCGCGGTCATGTTCGCGCTGATTCGTGGCTTCCGTCAGGTCAAGGAGCAGAGCTTGGGTTCCTTCTGGGTCGACCTCACCCGCACCGTCCTGTATGTGCTCATCCCGCTGAACCTCGTGTTCGGCATCTGCCTGGCTGCCGGTGGCGTCATCTCCAACTTCCAGCCGGCTCAGAAGGCTGAGCTCGTAGAGCCCGTCGCCGTCCAGCCTAATGCAGACGGCGGCT
The DNA here is from genome assembly GCF_003438115.1 of Collinsella sp. OM08-14AT. Classification (NCBI taxonomy): domain Bacteria; kingdom Bacillati; phylum Actinomycetota; class Coriobacteriia; order Coriobacteriales; family Coriobacteriaceae; genus Collinsella; species Collinsella sp. OM08-14AT. The sequence continues at coordinate 22,149 of NZ_QSTE01000017.1, read as the reverse complement.
GGAGCGTCCTCGACGGCGCCCAGATCGAGGGCGACACGGTCAAGGTCGACGGCAAGGTTGTCGAGGGCGCGCGCGTGGTCACCGAGCAGTTCCTGCCCCAGGGTCCTGCGGCTCCTCAGGTCGCCATCAAGCAGTCCGGAACCAACGGCGGCGGCTTCTTCGGCGTGAACTCCGCCCATCCGTATGAGAACCCCAGTGCCTTCACCAACATCATCGAGATGACCAGCCTGCTGCTGATCCCGGCTGCCTGCTGCTTCACCTTCGGTATCGGCGTCAAGAACACCAAGCAGGGCAAGGCCATCTTTGCCGCCATGTTCATCCTGCTGGTGATCTTCACCGGCATCATCGCCGTCAACGAGCATGCGGGCACCCCGCAGCTGGCCGATGGCGGAGCGGTCAATATCGAGATGACCGACGGCCAAGCCGGCGGCAACATGGAGGGCAAGGAGAGCCGCTTCGGTATCGTCACCTCCTCCACGTGGTCGGCTTACACCACCGCCGCTTCCAACGGCTCGGTTAACTCCATGCACGACTCCTACACCCCGCTGGGCGGTTTTGTCCAGATGCTCCAGATGGCTCTGGGCGAGGTTGTCTTCGGCGGCGTGGGCTGCGGCCTGTACGGCATGATCGGCTTCGCCATCCTCACAGTGTTCATCGCCGGCCTTATGGTCGGCCGCACGCCCGAGTTCCTGGGCAAGAAGATCGAGCCGGGCGAGATGCGCTGGGCAGTTGTCCTGTGCCTGGCAACTCCGTTTGCCATTCTGGTGTGCTCGGCCATCGCCTGCATGGTGCCCGGTCTTGCCGACCAGCTCAACAATGGTGGCGCGCACGGCTTCTCCGAGGTGCTGTATGCCTTCACCTCATGCGGCGGCAACAACGGCTCGGCGTTTGCAGGTATGAACTGCAACATTCCCTGGATCAACGTCATGCTCGGCCTCGAGATGCTGTTCGCCCGCTTCATGCCCATCATCGGTACGCTGGCTATCGCCGGCTCGCTGGCCAAGAAGGGTAAGGTCGCCGAGAGCGCCGGTACCCTGTCTACCACCAACGGCATGTTCGTATTCCTGCTCGTGTTCATCGTTCTGCTGATCGGTGCCCTGAGCTTCTTCCCGGCCCTGGCGCTTGGCCCCGTTGCCGAGTTCTTCCAGATGATTGCGTAAAGGAGGGCGCAGATTTATGACTATGCAAAAAGACATGATGGGCCGCGCGGTCCGCGACTCGTTTGCCAAGCTGGACCCTCGCGTCCAGATTCAAAACCCGGTCATGTTCCTGGTGTGGCTTTCAGCCGTCATGACCTCCGTCCTGGTCGTCGCTTCCATCTTCGGTGTGCGGGACGCGGGTGTGCCCACCTACTATGTGGTCGCCATCGCGGTCATCCTGTGGCTCACCGACCTGTTCTCGAACTTCGCCGAGGCGCTTGCCGAGGGCCGCGGTAAGGCTCAGGCTGATTCTCTGCGTGCGGCCAAGAAGGATGTCGAGGCCCATCGCATCGAGTCCGTTGAGGACAAGGAGCACTTCACCGTCGTTCCCGGCACCGAGCTCACGCGCGGCGACCTGGTGATCGTACGCGCCGGCGAGCAGATTCCCGGCGACGGCGACGTCATCGAGGGCGCTGCCTCCGTTGACGAGTCCGCCATCACCGGCGAGTCCGCCCCCGTGGTCCGCGAGGCCGGCGGCGACCGCTCTGCCGTTACCGGCGGTACCACGGTGCTGTCCGACTGGATCATCGTCAAGATCTCCAGTGAGCCCGGCCAGAGCTTCCTGGACAAGATGATCGCGATGGTCGAGGGTGCCGCGCGCAAGAAGACCCCTAACGAGATCGCTCTGGAGATCTTCCTGGTGGCCCTTTCCATCGTCTTTATTCTGGTCACGCTGGCCCTGTATTGTTACTCCTGCTTCTCGGTCGGTCTTAACGACATGGTCAACCCCACGGCCGTGACCACGCTCGTGGCGCTGCTCGTGTGCCTGGCTCCCACTACCATCGGCGCCCTTCTGTCCGCCATCGGCATCGCCGGCATGAGCCGTCTGAACGAGGCCAACGTGCTGGCCATGTCCGGCCGCGCCATCGAGGCCGCCGGCGACGTCGACATCCTCATGCTCGACAAGACCGGCACCATCACCCTGGGTAACCGCCAAGCCGCCGAGTTCATCCCGGTCGACGGCGTCGATCCCGCGGAGCTGGCCGATGCCGCCCAGCTTTCCTCGCTGGCCGACGAGACCCCCGAGGGCCGTTCCATCGTCGTGCTCGCCAAGGAGCAGTTCGGTCTGCGCGGCCGCACGCTCGAGGATAAGGGCATGGAGTTCATCCCGTTCACCGCGGCAACGCGTATGTCCGGCGTGAACTACGAGGGCAATGAGATCCGCAAGGGCGCTGCCGATTCCGTGCGCACCTATCTGGAGGCAGCCGGCGGCGTGTTCTCCCAGGAGTGCGAAGAGGCCGTCGAACGCATCGCCAAGGCCGGCGGCACCCCGCTGGTCGTGACCAAGAACTGCCGCGTGCTGGGCGTTGTGTACCTCAAGGACATCATCAAGTCCGGCGTTAAGGAGAAGTTCGCCGACCTGCGCAAGATGGGCATCAAGACCATCATGGTGACGGGCGACAATCCGCTCACCGCCGCGGCAATCGCCGCCGAGGCCGGCGTTGACGACTTCCTGGCCGAGGCCACCCCTGAAGGCAAACTCGAGAAGATCCGCGAGTTCCAGCGTGAGGGTCACCTGGTCGCCATGACCGGCGACGGCACCAACGACGCGCCCGCTCTGGCCCAGGCCGACGTCGCCGTGGCCATGAACACGGGCACCCAGGCTGCCAAGGAGGCCGGCAACATGGTCGACCTCGACTCCAGCCCCACCAAGCTCATCGAGGTCGTGCGTATTGGCAAGCAGCTGCTCATGACCCGCGGCTCGCTCACGACCTTCTCGGTGGCCAACGACGTGGCGAAGTACTTCGCTATCATCCCGGCCCTGTTCTCGCCGATCTATTCGGGACTGGGCGCCCTCAACATCCTGAGCCTCACCAACCCGTTGACGGCCGTGCTGTCCGCCATCATCTACAACGCGCTGGTCATCGTCGCGCTAATTCCGGCGGCTCTCAAGGGCGTCAAGTACCGCGAGGTTCCATCCGGCCAGCTGTTGACCCATAACCTGCTGGTGTGGGGTCTGGGCGGCATCGTGGCGCCGTTCGTATTCATCAAGATTATCGACATGCTGCTGGCCTTGTTCGGCATTGGCATGATGTAGACGGAGGTTTGTATGTTCAAAGGTATCGCATCGCGCGCACTTGGCGTGTTCGCGCTGTTTACCATCGTCTGCGGCCTGGGATACACGCTCGTGGTGACCGGCGTCGTGCAGCTTGCGTTTCCGTACCAGGCGAACGGATCGCTTATTACGGTCGACGGCAAGGTTGTGGGTTCCGAGCTCATCGGCCAGAACTTCGATGACGAAGCCCACATGTGGGGTCGTATCCAGAACGTGTCAATTGTCGAAGGCGAAGACGGCGAGCTCATGGCGTATGGTGCCCCGTCCAACCTGTCCCCGGCGAGTGAGAAGTATCGGCAGCTTGTGGATGCGCGCGTGAAGAAGATTCGCGCCGCCAACTCCGATGCCGATATGGACGCTGTGCCCGTCGACCTGGTGACGTGTTCGGGGTCCGGCCTCGACCCGGAGATCTCTCCGGATGCCGCCGAGTACCAGGTCCCGCGCCTTGCCAAGGCCACGGGCAAGAGCGAAGACGAGGTGCGCGAGATCATCGCCCAGTGCACCAAGGGCCGTTTCCTCGGCGTGTTCGGCGAGCCCACGGTTAACGTGCTCAAGGTGAACCTTATGCTGGACGGCGCGCTGTAAGTGAGGGAGTGGCGGATGAGGGCATGACTGACTATCTGAGCCCTCAATTCCACCCCGCCCATCGGTTGCGGTGAAATACGGACTGTTTTGGCTGTCAAAAGTCTCATCTACTCCGTATTCCACCGCAACTTTTTTGTGAGGGTCGGGATTGAAGGTGGGGAGTGCGAGCGAGTGCGAATGCGGCGGATACTGATACGATAAGTACGTTAGTAACTGCCGCCGAGCGGCTCAAACGAAAGGAAGCCTGCATGGAGTCTTCTGCCTATCCAATGCTCTTTAGCCCGATCAAGGTCGGTACGACCGAGGTCAAGAACCGCGTCTTTATGCCGCCAGTGTCAACCAACCTGGCCGATCATGGCTATGTGACCGACGACTTGGTCGATCATTACCGCGCCCGCGCCAAGGGCGGCGTGGGCCTCATCATCACCGAGGTCGTGACGGTCGAGCCCACCTATACCTATCTGCCGGGTGACATGTGCTGCTACGACGACACGTTTATCCCCGGCTGGGAAAAGCTCGCCGCGGCCGTCCACGAGTACGGCTGCAAGATCATGCCGCAGCTCTTCCACCCCGCCTACATGGCCTTTAACATTCCAGGCACGCCGCGCCTGATCGCCCCGTCCTTTGTGGGCCCGTCCTATGCCCGCGAGGCACCGCGTCCCATCACGGTTGACGAGATCCACGAGCTCACGCATCAGTTCGGCGACGCTGCCGTGCGTATGCAGAAGGCCGGCGTCGATGGCGTCGAGGTCCATGCGGCGCACGCCCACGGTATGCTCGGCGGCTTTTTGACTCCGCTCTACAACAAGCGTACCGACGAGTACGGCGGCTCGCTCGACGCCCGCATGCGCTTCCTGCTCGAGGTCATCGCCGAGATTCGCGAGCGCTGCGGCAAGGACTTCATTATCGACGTCCGTATCTCGGGCGACGAGTACACCGATGGCGGCCTGACCCTCAACGACATGATCTACGTCTCGCGTCGCCTGGAGAAGGCCGGCGTCGACATGATTCATGTGTCGGGCGGCACCACCATCAAGCGTGGCTCCGCAATTCCCGCCGCCGGTACGCAGCAGGCCTCGCATGCCGCCTGCTCGCGCGAGATTAAGAAGCACGTCAACATTCCCGTTGCCACGGTCGGCCGCATCAACGAGGCCTGGATCGCCGAGGAGCTGATCGAGGACGGCGCCGCCGACATCTGCATGATGGGCCGCGCCAATCTGTGCGATGCCGAGTTCTGCAATAAGGCGGCTGCCGGCAACGCCGACGAGATCCGTCCCTGCATCGGCTGCCTGCGCTGCCTGAACGGCATCATGTTTGGCAAGCGCATCTCCTGCACCGTCAACCCGGACGTCGAGCGCGACGAGGCCGGCTACGAGCCTGCCGCCGAGGCCAAGAACGTGCTCGTCGTGGGCGCCGGTCCCGCTGGCATGGAGGCGGCCTACATTGCCGCCAAGCGCGGCCATAACGTGGTGCTCGTGGATAAGCAGGACGAACCGGGCGGCGAGATGCGCATCGCGGCCGTTCCGCCGGCAAAGCAGGAGCTCACTCGTGTGATCAAGTACCAGTACCGTCGCCTGGCCGAGGCCGGCGTCACGTGCGTATTTGGCACTGAGCTTACTGCCGAGGACATTCAGCGTGACTACGCCGGCTACGAGGTCGTCCTAGCTTATGGCGCCGAGCCCATCGCTCCGGCCTTCATGCAGGGCTTTAAGCAGGTTATGACGGCTGACGACCTGTTGGGCGGCAAGGCTTTTCCGGGCAAGAAGATCGTCATCGTGGGCGGCGGCACCGTCGGCTGCGAGACGGCCGATTACCTGGCCCCGTTGGTCAACGACCTGTCGCCGGCCAATCGCGATGTCACCGTCATCGAGATGACCAAGACGCTCGCCGCCAACGAGGGCGGTGCCGGCCGCGCGGTGCTCATCACGCGCATGCTCTCCAAGGGTGTCCACGTGCTGACTGAGGCCAAGGTGACCGAGATTACCGAGGATGCTATCAGCTACGAGAAGGACGGCGAGGTCCACACCATCACCGGTGCCGATACGCTGGTGCTTGCCATGGGCTATCGTCCCAATACCAAGCTGGCAGACGACCTGGCTGCAGCCGGTGTTGCCACCCACGTGCTGGGCGATGCCAACAAGTGCGGTAACATTCGCGACGCCATCGGCGATGGCTACAAGGTTGCCTGTGAGCTCTAGTTAACCCTTTGTTGCGTGGGGGCCAGGTTACTTTGCGCTAAGTTGATGCATGTAAACCTGACCCCATTGCACCATTTGATAAAACGCAAGCGCTCGCTGCCTGCGTTTTATCAAAGAAAGATTATTGTCGAGCCTTAAATGCCTTTTGTTTGTGTGCCTTCCGCAATCATATTGCGGTTGTAGACCAGGTGCAGATACATCGCATCGTGAGCGGCGGTGGGGTTGCGCGTCTCAATGGCGTCGGCCACACCGTGGTGCGTGCGGATGGTCTCCTCGACGAACTTTTTTGCCCGTTACGTCGATAAAGAGGGGAACGGATGCCTTGAGCACACCCATCAGACGGGTAACGGCGAGGTTGCCGCCATCCCAGGGCGGCTTCATGGGGTAGCGCCCGTACGCATCGAATTTTTCCTCTCATAGATGTGCGGCACAAAGAGCCCCGAGTTCATACGAGCTCGGGGCTCTTTTCGTTTGGATTTCAGACGTATTGACAGACGAAAACAGTCTGCGTCCGGTATTGAGCCATACGAAAGCGAAATTATGCGTCTTAATTCCGTACGCAAATCAAGACGAAAACAGTTTGCGTCTTATATAAATCAGTACGCAAACGGTTTTCGTCTTATAATACGGTTATGAATGGTACGAAACGAGGGGGTTGTGCATATGGTTGTTAGAGAGAGCCCTACAGTCGAATACAAGGAAAGCGTTACGCCGACGTTTCTTAAAACGGTGAGCGCCTATGCAAACTATGGGACGGGCAAGATTGAGTTTGGCGTTGATGACGAGGGCGTGGTTGTCGGCCTTGCAGATCCGGTCGCAGAGTGTCTCCGCATCGAGAACATGATTAATGACAGCTTGGACCCCGCTCCCCGTTACACGCTCGAGCCCGATGAGAAACACGGGACCGTAATCCTTACGGTTTATGAGGGACAGGACAAACCCTATCGAAGCAAGGGAAATGCCTACAGGCGAAACGATTCGGCAACGGTGGAGGTCGACCGGTTTGAGTATGGCAGGCTGACGCTCGAAGGCAGCAACGTAACGTTCGACGCGCTCACGTCGGCTCGCCAGGACTTGAGCTTTCATACGCTCGAGCATAAGTGTGTTGAACACCTCGGCATTTCCGAGCTAACGTCGGATATCTTGCGTACGCTCCGCTTGCTCGGCAAGGATGGCTATACCAATGCCGCGGCGATTTTAGCGGATAAGAATGATTTTCCAGGCATCGACTGCGTCCGTTTTGGCGATACCGAGGATGTGATCTTGGATCGCGAGGCGGCGACAAATGTATCCGCAATTGAGCAGGCGGACAGGGCGGTGGCTATGTTTGCACGCTACTACCGTTATGAGCGTATCGAAGGGATGGAGCGCGTCCAAACCGATCGAATTCCTCTTGAGGCATTCCGCGAAGCTGTTGCAAACGCTTTAGTGCATCGGACGTGGGACGTTCGAGCGAACGTTCAAATTGCCCTGTACGATGATCGCGTCGTTGTGACCTCCCCCGGATCGCTGCCCGCCGGTTTGACGACGGAACAATACCTGTATGGGCAGATATCCGTGCTCAGAAACCCCATCGTTGCAGAGGCCTTCTTAAAGCTGGATTACATCGAGAAATTTGGTACGGGAATTGCGCGCATTAGACGTGCCTATCGCGATTCGATCAATCAACCAATTTTTGATGTTCGCGGCGGCATGGTGGCCGTCACATTGCCCGTTACCGATGCCTTTGAAGGGTCCGAGGAAGAGGTCCAGGTTCTCAAGGCCTTGTCGGGCGGGCGAATTATGTCGCGAAGCGAGATTGAAAAACAGACGGGGCTGAGCCGCATGCGGACGTTGGCGGCACTCGAATCTCTGCTTGAACGGAATGCAATCGTAAGGCAGGGAACCGGGCGGGCCACGAAATACGAGCGCTCATAGTCCAAAAGAGCCATGGTACAAGACGGACCCCAAGCCAGCGTTGGCTTGGGGTCCGTTATATCCCGGATGGTAATGGGCCGATTATTGTCAAGTTATAGCAAAGTACAGCGACGTACAGCAAAGTATAGTGAGATATAGCAAGCCGTATAGCGCGCCTTGATTTTCAACCCTTGATTATCAACCGTCCGTATTTCACAGCAACTTATAACAGGCTCGGGGTGCCAATTTGGGGTGCAGTAGTGCTGCGCCACGAAAAGGGCCTATCTACTACGTTTAAGCCGCAGGGGTCAACCATAGTCGGTTTTTTCGAAAATCGACAAGCTGTCTACCTGCGGTTTTGTTTTCACGGTTTTCGGTATGGCCGAGGCTATCCGTGTTAACGTAATAGATGGGCCACTTTTGTGGCAAGGGGGGCCGATCTGCGGGCCAGGGTAGCTAAAAGAGCCCCGTCCCAAAAAGACTGATTGGGAGCTGGGGCGTGTCGATGCGATAGTATTACGTGGTGAAATTCGACAAACCGTGAGCTTCATCCGAGGGCTTTATGGAACAACACCAGCATAATCAGAGCCTGCAAGATCAGGCATACAACGCATTGCGCTCCAAGATCATCTATGCCGAGCTCAAGCCCGGCACGCGCCTTTCGGCGATTGGTCTGGAAAAGGAGACGGGAATCGGGCGCACGCCCATTCGCGAGTCTTTTGTGCGCTTGCGTGAGCAGGAGCTGGTGGAAACGCGTCCCAAAAGCGGCACCTATGTCTCAAAAATCAGCATGGAGCGCGCCGAGAACGCCTGTTTCTTGCGCGAGAAACTCGAGAGAAGCGTGCTCATTAAATGCTGCTCTGCCGTCACGCCCGAGCAAAAGCAGCGGCTCGAGCGGATTCTTGCCGAGTCCGAGTCGCTCGACCATAGCGAAACGCGTCGCTTTTTCGATCTGGACAACCTGTTCCATGAGACGTGTTTTGAGATTGCCGGCCGCCACATGTTGTGGGATTGGATGAAGAGCGTCAACACACATTTTGAGCGATACAACTGGTTGCGTATGGTGTCGCAGGATCTGGATTGGGAGCCGATTCGTCGGCAGCATCGCCGAATTCTCGAGGCCATTAAGAAGGGCGATACCGACGCGGCGAGCTACCTGGCAGAGACGCACCTGCATCTGATGCCCGAGGAACAGGGCCCGGTTATCGCCTTGCATCCCGACTACTTTGAGCTGTCGAAAGACTCGTCAATCTAGCCCATCGCCGCATCTGCTCGAGACACAAAAACGATGCTGCTCACCTACAGCGTTTTGCAACCGAGATTTTTAAAAAATGCCTAAAATGGCTCAGATTGCTGACAATTGGGAAACGGGGTGCGCTATGGCGCAGATGAGGATTAAGGACATTGCCGCCGAGGCGGGCGTGAGCCCGGCCACGGTCTCGCGCTATCTCAATAACCGCCCCGGGCAGATGACCGAGGAGACCCGCGCCCGCATCGCGGCTGTTATCGAGCGCACCGGCTATCGCCCACGTGCCGCCGCACGCAATCTGCGCAGCTCGCGCGCCAACCTCATCGGCGTAATCTTGGCCGACATCGCCAACCCGTTCTCCAGCGCCATGCTCGAAGGGCTTTCCGCCAGCGCCGCCGCGCGCGGCTGCTCGCTCATGACGGCCATTAGCGGCAACGACCCCGCCAAGGAAGCGGAGTCGCTCACCAGACTTATCGATGCCGGCGTGGACGGCCTGGTCGTCAACACCTGCGGAGGCAATGACGAGGCGATCGCCGCGGCAGCGGGACGCCTACCCGTTGTGCTGCTCGACCGCGATGTTGCCGATGGCGGCATCGATCTGGTGACATCTAACAACCGTGAGCTGGTCGCCGGCCTGGTAGACGCCTTGGCTGCTGCGGGCAGCGAGCGTCTGTGCCTGCTTACCGAGGCAAGCGATGACAGCCCCGTGCGTCGTGAGCGCGCTGAGGCGTTTGCCGACGAGCTCTCGCGCCGCGGCCTGGCCGGCGAGGTCGTCACCTTGGCGGACGGTGGTGCCGAGGGTGTCAGTCGCCTGGACGAGACCATCCGCGGCTATGCGGGTAAAAAGCTCGGCCTCATTGCCGTCAACGGCCTGGTCTTCCTGCGCCTGACCGAGGCACTGGCGCAGCTGGGTCCCTCGCTGCCGGCGGGCCTTAAGATCGCAACGTTTGACGATTACCCCTGGAACCACGTGCTCTTTGGCGGTGTGACCACGGCCGCGCAAGACACCCACACCATCGCCGAGCGCGTAATCGAGCGTCTGTCCGAGCGCATCGACGTCGTTACCACTACGGTGGGCGACGCCGCAAAGCTCGCCCCCAAGCGCATCGAGATCCCCGGTCACATCGAACACCGCGCTTCGACCTCGCGCTAGTCTGTGTGATATTATATAGACAATGTCATACAGGAGGTATCCATGGCTGCGTCTGTGCTGAGTGTTCGAGTGGACTCGTCAATTAAAGATTCATTTGCCGAGCTGTGCGAAGAACTCGGCATGACTTCGTCCGTTGCGGTCAATATGTTCATGAGGCAGATGTTGCGCGAGCGCTCGCTGCCGTTTGTGCCTTCACTCGGTAAAAGCTCTGCGAGCGAAAGCGCCGCAGCGGGCATTTTGGATACCGCTCAGATTGAGTCCGCCGTCCGCGAGGCAGCCAGCCCGATTCCCGCCATCAAAACCGTGATCCTATTTGGATCGTATGCCCGTGGCGAGGCGCGTGCAGATAGTGATATCGACTTGCGCCTCGAAGTCGATCGCGAGCAGGGCTTTGGTCTTTTTGCGTTGTCGGCGTTTGGCGAGGCAGTGCGCAAGGAAACCGGAAGGCAGGTGGACCTTGTCTCGAGCGATTATCTTGATGACGATCTTGCCGCGGTAATCGAGCGCGAAGGAGTGATCCTTTATGATCGCGCGTAAGTCAGACGGCCTCCGCGCCCAAGAGGTCTTGGAGGCCATCGCTGAAACGAACGAGCGCATCAAGGCTTTTGATATCACCGAGGACCAGTTTCTGCATGCGAATGACGTGCGGACGAGGGCGTTGGCGGACTCCCTTTTGATGTGCGCGCTTAGGGTGACGGAAGAAGCGGGCAAGTTGTCGGAACGCTCGCAGCGGCTTCATCCCGAAATTGAGTGGCGTGGAATTATCGGCATGAGAAATTACCTCGCGCATGATTACGGCAATGTCGACCGATCGGTTGTTTGGGATGCGGTGACGATGGAGTTTCCGGCGCTGGAACGAGCGTGTAGGCAAATTGTTTCCGAATCCGAGCGATAATCACTTGTCATACCAGCCTGTTCACACACGTTTTTTGAGCGCTTGATACGCTTTAACCCTGCGGAAACATTTTTCTGCGATAGTATCTGCGATATAGACCAGTCGAAACCCGCCCGAAAGAAAGGGGAGCGACATGAACCAGCAGAACATCGATTACGTACTCCGCTCCGTAGAGCAGCGTGATATCCGCTTTGTGCGTCTGTGGTTTGTCGACATTCTCGGCCGCCTCAAAAACTTTGCTATTAGCCCCGAGGACCTCGAGGTCGCATTTGAGGAGGGCATTGGCTTTGACGGCTCGGCCATCGAGGGCTTTGCCACGCCCGAGGAAGCCGATATGCTGGCGTTCCCCGATGCCTCGACCTTCCAGATTCTGCCGTGGCGCCCGAGCCACAACGGCGTCGCCCGCGTGTTCTGCGACGTGTGCACTCCCGATCGCAAGCCGTTTGCCGGCGACCCGCGCGATGCCCTGCGCCGCATGTTCCGCAAGGCCGAGAAGGCTGGCTATCTGCTCAACGTGGGCGCTGAGCTGGAGTATTACTACTTCCCCGACGAGCACACGCCCGAGCCGCTCGACAACGTGGGCTACTTCGATCTTTCGGTGAGCGATGCCGCTCGCGACCTGCGTCGTAACACGGTCCTCACGCTCGAGAAGATGTCCGTGCCCGTGGAGTACACCTTCCACGCCGCCGGTCGCTCACAGCACGGCATGAGCCTGCGCCATGCCGAGGCCCTGAGCATGTCCGACGCCATCACCACGGCAAAGCTCATCATTAAGCAGCAGGCCTACGAGAGCGGTTGCCACGCATCCTTTATGCCCAAGCCGTTGGCAGGCGAGGACGGCAGTGCTATGTTCCTGTGCCAGTCGCTGTTCGACCACGACGGCAACAACGTCTTTTGGGGCGAGGACGACGAGAAGTACCATCTTTCCGACATCGCCAAACACTACATGGCCGGTAGCCTGGCGCACGCGCGCGAGATCAGCGCCATCACCAACCCTACGGTCAACTCGTACAAGCGCATTACTACCGGCGGCGACTCCGTGCCGCAGTACGCCACGTGGGGCCTGCGCAACCGCGCGAGCATGATCCGCATTCCGGTCTACAAGCCCGGCAAGCAGCTGTCCACGCGCATCGAGCTTCGCAGCCCCGACCCCATGGCCAATCCGTACCTGGTCAACGCCGTCACGCTGGCGGCTGGACTCGACGGCATCGAACGCAAGCTGGAGCTCCCGCCCGAGGCCACGGCCGAGACACTCAAGCTCACCGACCGCCAGATGCTCGAGGCCGGCTACACGCCGCTGCCGCGCTCGCTTAAAGAGGCACTCGACGTCTTTGAGGACTCGCAGTTTATGAAGGATGCCCTCGGCGAGCACATCCACGGCTTCTTCCTTAAAAAGAAGCGCGACGAGTGGCATAAGTTTGAGTCCACGATCACCGAGTGGGAGATCAAGCATTATCTGGCGAACTCCTAATCGCGCTGGCTTGTTCCAGTACGATTGAGCTCATTTCTTTGGAGGCCGATATGTCCGAAAAGAGTGCCCTGTTCATGGCGCGCACGACGCGCTTCCACGAGTTTGCCCGCAGCTTGACGACCACCCTGGGCGTCGAGGTGAGTCTGGCCACTCCCGATTCGCCGACTGCGGCGCACGACTTTGACCTGCTGATCCTCGATTCCGATGGCATCCGCAGCGACCGCATCGATCAGATTGCCAAGTGGCTTGACGATCGCGGCGGTGTCCCCATGTTTGTGATCGTCGACGATGAGGCGCTCGGTACCCTGCGCCTGCCGAATCACGCGCATGCCGACTTTGTATGCCCCACGGCGACGCCCAACGAGCTTAAGGCTCGCGCGCAGCGCCTGATGGGCGAGGAGGAGACCGTCACCGCCGACGATGTGCTCAACATCGATAACCTCGAGATTAACCTCGCTACCTACCAGGTGACGCTCGATAACGAGCCCATCGACCTGACGCTGATGGAGTACTCGCTGCTGAGCTTTTTGGCGACGCACCCCAACCGCGCCTACAGCCGCGAGGTGCTGCTGCACCGCGTGTGGGGTTTTGAGTACTGCGGCGGCACCCGTACCGTCGACGTGCACATCCGACGCATCCGCTCCAAGGTGGGCCCGCAGATCGCGGCGCACATCACCACCGTCCGCGGCGTTGGCTATCTGTTTAAGGACTAGCAAGTAAATAGAGGGCAATGTGAGGGTACCGGAGATTTCTCCAGTACCCTTTTCTCGTTTAGGGCGAAAAGAAGATCTTTCACCGATTAAAAGTGTGTCAGTAAAAACAATATCAAACGTATAACACTATCTAGCAAATATCATCTAGTTACCGTATCTCCCTACTACACGGATGGAGGAAGAAATGCGTTATTCGAGAAAGGTGATTGTCGGATTCATAGTGTTGCTTGCCGCCCTGATGTCTCCAAGGTTGGTTTTTGGAGACGACGACTTGGTCCGTGTCACACCGCAAATAGCTGTGGAGCAAGCGCAAGCTTTCTTTGATGATGTATCGGATGAGCCGGTGACCGCTTGTGACCCAGTAAAAATGGTGAATTCCGATGGGGAATCAATCGGGTACATCGTTCGTGCGAAGCGGAATGACGTTAACTATGGCTACGTCGTATTTGATTCAGAGCGATCTTGGTGGATCAGCGAATACTGCTTGGCTCCGAACGCTCTTTTACCTATCGAGCGTGCAAGCGAAGAAATTGCACTCCTCGCATCCTCGGATAACGTCGTTGCGTTAAAGATTGACGAGCTAACTGTTGGCGTTGCCGACTTAGATAAAAACATTGCTTTAGACGTAAGTGGGAAAAAAGTACCAAGCAAATTGTCCTCGGGAGGTAATCGTGGCGGATCGCCGGAACAGTTCGATGACGTTTTTGTATCTGCCAAAGATTTGTATAAACAGGGGTACGTTGTTGATGCGAGCAAAACGATTTCGGGAATGATAACGCCAACACAGACAGAAGTTATCAAAGAGACGAAAACCTACGCATGCGCTGTTTCGGCAATGCTTGCAGTTAGCAGTCACTATGTGACTTTGAACCGCCTTAAATTGCCTGATTTATACTCGGAGCTTTGGAAGCTGTCGGGGACATCGGATAAAGGAACGAAATACGATCAAGCGACTGGTCTGTACTTTACTCAAGGCGGGACTTTGCCTGACAGACCCGCTCCGGCTATAAAGGAGTTTTGTGCAAGACGAGGCAAGGAGCTTGAGACGTCATTCGTTTGGTATCCGTCATGGGATTCCTTTAGGATGAATACCGACTCGGGGAATCTGAGTATTTTCTCTGGAAGGCTCCGGTCAAATGGCAGCGGGCACGCAATGGCAGTTGTGGGCTATGTGGCAATGCATAACACATACTCAAATGCCAAGAAGTACCTGCTTGTGGTTTGGAACGGACGGACAAACCAACTGCAGTTTCTTCCATATGACGTATCAATTTACACGTCTCACGATGGCACATATTGCAAGGGGTGATTGTACTCGTGAACGGCGACAAGTTCATTCGAAGGGCAATGCTCCTATTGGTTCTTTCCCTTGCCTTGGTCACTGCGGTGAGTTTGCCCCTGTTGGGGGCGATTAATGGGGGAGAAAACGACACGGTTGTTGCGATCGAAGTTCGCACTCTATCGGATGTTCATAACGGGCAATTTGAGGCGTTGATGCCAAGTGGTTGCCGCAAAAAGATCGATATGCGTCGCAAGTCAAGTTCCGGATATGTTGCAGGGTTGAAGGCAGGTGAAAAATGGATTCTAGTTTTTGTGGAAGATAAGGAACTTGATGGGACTGTTCTGTATCCCCATTCAGCCGAGAAAGCCAAATCAAGTAGACAAGGGGAATGAAGAATGATTGATAGGAAGCAGTTCTTAGGTCTGATAGCAGGAGTTCCCATTTTGATGCGAGCTGGGATGGCGGAAGCCGTGGAGCTGCCGGACGCTCGGAAGCGATTGACGCTCGTGGTTGACACGGTGGTCAGAGATGAAAATGGCAATGAAAAAACGCGAACAAGAAGCAGAGAGAGTATTTTCACGCCAGAGAGCGAAGCCGTGTCTGCTGGCGCTATGGCCGGTAATGTGATAACAATCCAGAGGGAATCAGATGAAACGTTACCGCTGCTGGCTAAGATTGAGCTTACGGTCGCTTTTTATAGCGATAAAACAGAAATTGAGATTCGTTCAGGAAGGTACTCGATAGTTCAAACCGATCCGCTCGTAATGTATGCAAACGCTTGGTATGCGCTCATGCAGAAAGATAAATATGTGATGAACTACTTCACAGAAAGCGAAGCATCATATGAAACGGGGTGGGGGCCAACGCCATACGACGCGGAGAAAGATAAGTGGACGTGCGGATCAGGCATGGGCGCGACGATTACGGACTTCATTAACGATTCAACATATAGCTTTGCTATCGACTGTTATATCGAATAGACATGACGGCATAAAACGAATTGGCCAAGAAGCATGCCATTACTTAAGCAAAGCTGAAATCTTGGCATCTAGTGCTCGGGACCGCCCAGCTTGGGGTACAACTCAACATGAACAATGATGGCCCGCCACATGTTTGGTGGGCCTTTGGTTATTTGACGAAAGGATCGCAGCTATGAGCGAGAACGATTCCCAGCGTCCCCAGGATGTTGGCAATGCCGGCGAGACTCAGCAGCAGCCGCGCGTGCAGGTGGAGTCGACGCCTGCCGACAGCAACATTCCCTATGTGCAGGCCTACGACACGCAGACCGGCCAGCCGCTGGACGGTCAGCAGGTTGTAAACAAGCACACGGTGGTCAAGACCAAGACCAAAAAGCTGCCGATCTTTATTACGGCGCTTGCCGGTTGTGCCTGCGGTGCCCTGCTGGTCATCGCGCTCATTATGAGCGGCACGCTCAACATTGGCGGCGGCAGGAACGCCGTGACGGCGGGTGCTTCGGGTTCGTCGACGCAAAAGATTTCGATCGACTCCGAGGACACCACGCTGGCCGAGGCCGTTTCTGCCAAGGCCCTGCCCTCCGTCGTTTCCATCACCGCCACTTCGAGCGGCAACCAGAATGGCTCGCTTTCTCAGTCTGCTGATGAGTCGAATAGCTCGGGCAGCGTCGGTTCGGGCGTGGTGCTCGATACCGCAGGCCACATCCTCACCAACAACCACGTGGTCGATGGTTACGATCAGTACGTGGTGACCATGGACGACGGCACCACCTACGAGGCCGAGTTTGTGGGCAACGATGCCTCGAGCGACCTGGCCGTCATCAAGCTCAAGGATGCAGACGCCTCCAAGCTCACGCCGATCGAGATTGGTGACTCCTCCAAGCTCAACGTGGGCGAGTGGGTTATGGCGATCGGTTCGCCGTTCGGCAACGAGCAGTCTGTCTCCACGGGCATCGTCTCGGCGCTGTATCGCTCCACGGCCATGAGCTCTACCAGCGGTAACACCATCTATGCCAACATGATCCAGACCGATGCTGCCATCAACCCGGGCAACTCCGGTGGTGCGCTCGTCAACGACAATGGTGAGCTGGTGGGCATTAACTCGCTTATCGAGAGCTATTCGGGCTCCAGCTCGGGCGTGGGCTTTGCTATTCCCGTTAACTACGCCAAGAACATTGCCGACCAGATCATCGACGGCAAGACGCCGGTGCATCCGTACCTGGGCGCCACGCTTTCGAGCGTCAACGCGCTCAACGCCCGCACCAACAAGCTGAGCACCGATAGTGGCGCGTATGTGGCGAGCGTCGTCGAGGACGGCCCCGCCGCCAAGGCCGGTATCCAGGACGGCGACGTCATCACCAAGCTGGGCGATGACGAGATTACGAGCGCCGATGGCCTGATCATCGCGCTGCGCAGCCACGAGGTGGGTGAGAAGGTCGAGATCACGCTCATGCGCGGCAAGGAAGAGAAAAAGGTTACCGTCGAGCTGGGTTCCGATGAGAAGCTGCAGAATCAGCAGCAGGACGACAGCGCGACCGACACCGGCAACGGCGGTATTACCGACGAGCAGCTGCGCCAGTATCTGGAGGAACTGCTGGGCAAGCAAGGGCAGGGCCAGAGTCAAGGCTACGGCCAGGGTTACTAACGAGCCACTCCACACATACCGATGCCAGAGGGGGCCGTCCCGCCAACGCGGGACGGCCCCCTCTTTTCCTATTGATCCGTTCGGGTTTTGTCAATAAGGATAGAGAAAAAAGTAAATTATTTTTATGAGGTTACAACATCGGATTGAATAAGGCGCAGTACCTTGTCGGTAAAGGTTTCCCGGCTGGTCTGGCTGAAATGGAAATAAATATCAAAGGTCGTACCGCCAACGGTCTTTACCATATCGGGTGGCGGTACGTCCGGGGCGGGTGAAGCGTTGCCGCCCGCCATCACGGGCAGGGGGATGGCCTTGCCCTCTCTGCTGGTGCTGTCGCTCCCCTCCGGGGCGGGGATGGTGCTGGTGATCGTCATGCTGGGGTCGTAGGTCATAGGCTCTCCTTTCATCATTCATCAAAGTTAATCCACGTGAGCGCCATTTTGCCGCCCACGTTGGAGTGGGGGAAGGGGAATGTATTAGTCCCCCTTTGAGGACTGTCCACAAGCCCCCTGATTGCAAGGCTTTTCAGCCTCTAAATGTCCACGCCTGCGGCGTTCCCGTTCGCTGGCAGCTTTCTTTCTCCGGCGCACATTGGCGGCGCACTCGTCACAGTATTTGCCCCGATTGGAGCGCGGCACGAACATCGCCCCGCACTCGGCACAGGGCCGCGCCTGTCCTCGGTGGAGCAAGGCGGCACACAACCCCTTGTCTGTTGGCAGGACGGCGGCGCGGAACCATTTACAGACCAGGGAATAGGTGATACTCTGGACGCAGACACAAGGCTCCCAGCCGTCATCAAGAGCAAGACAGTTGCCGCCGTCATAATTGCAGCAGTCATGCACCAGCCGCCGGACGGCTCGGTACTGCTGGTAGGTCAGTCGGGGAATGCCGTTCACCGCTCCACCTCCCGGCGTTTCTGCTGGGTCTGCTCCTGCTGGTGTATGGCAGCATCGGCGTTCCGCTTCACCTGTTGAAGCCGCCGCAAATCGTCTTGGATAGGCTTGTACTGCTCATACTCGGCTGTGTACTCCTGGTGAAGCCTCGCCTGTTCCTGTTCCCACGCATGAACGGGGATTTTACCAGCAGGGGAACGGTGCTTGTCCAGCTTCCGGCGGGCCATGTGGAACGTCCTCAACTCGTTCTCATGCTCCCTCTCGAATTTTTCCCGCTTGCCCTTCCACTTGATACCCTGCAACTCGTCATAGACGGGCTTGGTGTCTCGGTAGAGGTCAACAAGGCGAAGCAGTTCCTTCAATTCGTTCAGACGGTCACGCTTCGCTTTCATGGATGTGTTGATGGCCTCCGTTCGTTCACTCTGGGCGGCGATATGGGTCTCTAAATCTTCCAGCGTAGCGATGCCCCTCTCGGTCAGAAAATTGATGGCCTCGGCAAAACCTTTAAGATTTCCAATCCTGGCGTTGCGGCTCCATGCTCCGGCGTTCCGGCCCTCATAGTAGTCGGTCAGCAGGGCGGCAAGGGTCGGGGCCTGGGGCTTGCTCAATTCTTCTTTTATGGCCTTAATCCAATCCGTCAGGCCGGCGATTTTCTTCCGAATATCCCACAGAATGTTGTTGGCCTTTTTTATCCAGCGGTTCAGATCGCCCTTGTCGGTGGGGATGCCCTTGGCCTCCATCTGGCGGACGGCCACGCCCTCATGGACGGTGGGCAGCAGGTCAAGGCCCTGACGCTCATAGGAGCGGTGGTCGATGCGGCAGGTCAGCCCCTTTTCCTCAAACTTGGCGTTCACCATAGCGGCCCACGCCTCCCGCCAATGTTCCAGTGTTTCCGGGCTTCCCCAGTCGGTAGTGGGAACAGCGTCAAAGAGGGGCTTGCCGTCCTCTCCCATAATGCGGTTCCCGTCCTCGTCCAGACGGTAGCGGCGGCGCTGCTTGCACCCCCATTTGCCGTCTGGCTCAATGGGCCGGATGGGGCAGAGAACATGAAAGTGCGGGTTAGGAATACCGCCGTCCTCCTTGTCCGGCTGGTGGATGGCAAAGTCGGCAATCATGCCCCGGCCCACAAGCTGCTCCGAAACAAATTGCCTTGCAAGAGCGATGTTTTCCTCCAATGAAAACTCGTTCTGCAAGGCAATGTCAAAGCTATATGCAAGCTGGGCTTTCTTGCCGCGCTCGGCCTTCTCCACGGCGTTCCAGAGGGTGGCGCGGTCTTGGTACTGGTTGGGGGCCTGGGGCGGCAGGAGAATGTCTGTGCAGACCACGCCGCCCTTGTGGGCGTAGTCGCTGACCTCGCCATAGTATTCGCTATACAATTTCTCCCCGGCTCGGTAGGCGGCGGACGTGACAACAGACTGTCCCGCGCTCCGTTTGACCTGGGTAACGTGGAGATGGAACAGGGCCAATTATCCGCTTTCCTGCTGGTCAGTGGCTTGGCTCACCAGGGCGGCAACTTCCGGCAGGGAAAAGACCTTTTCCATCAAAAGAAAAAAGGCCCTTTCGCTCATGCCGCGCACCTCCGGGGCGATACTCTCCACCGCTCCGCCACGGGTGATAAGTCGGTGGTTTCGCTTCTTCCTTTCGCCTTGGGTGTAGTAGCGGATGCGGTTCTCATACCGCTGGCCTCTGTGCTGGTACTGCTCCAACTTAGCGGTGGCCTCAGCATACTCTTTCTCTAATTCTTCGCGTGACTTGTCCATCGTGTTTGACCTCCTTCTTGGCAAAACAAAAGACCGTCTACCTGCTGTGTCGGGTAAACGGTCAAGGGTAACGGTATTCGGTTTTAGCCTCGCTGGAAAGGTGCAGACGCAGAGCGGATGTACCTTTCCAGCGAGGGCGCAGGGATAGCCGCAAAGCGGCGCAAGGGGCGCAGCCCCTTGTACGGAGCGGAGCGACGCAAACGGCCCGGACTTTCGGAAGTCCGGGCCGTTTGCGTCGCAGAGCGCACGATACATGGTCGCAGACCATGTATAGAAGTGCGCCCTTTGTTCCAAAGGGATTTTATAAGTCCATCATTGATGGGAGAATTTTGTTGAACATATGGCGCACCTTATCAATCCGGGTGTTTGGGCGGCGTGGCTGAAAAACTGGTTCGCCGCTGGCGATTTGATACCCCTTCAATTCTGTTAAACAAACGCTTCTCCCGTTTGTATAAAAGGTGAGGTCATTGCGGTACTCTTGCACACAGCGGGCAGGGATTTCGCCAGTAAAAATCACCTCGCTGTTTTTAACCTGGGTCGTTTCAATACTCGCGCAATATTTTGGTGCGTCATGATAAGCTCTGGAGAGATATTCCTGCGGCGCATAGAGTGTAAAAGAAAGATATGGTTCCAATAGCTGCGTCCCCGCCTTTTTCAACACCTGCTCCAATACAATAGGTGCCAATGACCGAAAGTCTGCGGGAGTGCTGACCGGACTATAATAAAGCCCATACTCAAAACAGATTTTACAGTCCGTTACCTTCCATCCATACACGCCTTGTTCCAGACCGTAGCGGATACCATCCAATACAGCGTTTTGAAAACTCTGATTCAAGTATCCAACGGAAACTTTGCTCTCATACTGCACTCCGGTGCCAAGGGGGAGAGGGGTGACGGACAGCCCGATGGACGCCCAGAATGGATTGGGCGGCACTTCGATATGAATGGTGTGACTTACCGCTTTCAATGGCCTCTCCATATAGATGATGGTAGGTTCTTTTGCAGTTGTGTTGAGCTGATATTTTTCCACCAGAAGATCAGAGATAATTTCCAATTGTACCCGGCCCAAAAAGGAGAGAATGATCTCATGGGTCACAGCGTCTATTTCATAGCGCAGAAGCGGGTCGGTATCCGCAATTTCTGTCAAGGCGTTTAACAAGCGTTCCCTCTGTTCTGGTTTCTCTGGTGCAATTGTTGTCCGCAGCAAAGGGAGAGGATTGTCGCTCCACGTTTCACGGGGCAGCAGCAGTTTGTTTCCCAGCACATCATTCAGCCGCAAACTGTCGCAGGGTACAATGACGATCTCGCCCGCATGGGCAATCTCTGTTCGGACAATCTCACCCTTTGAGGGGATACGCATTTCCGTAATTTTCAGTTTTTCTTTCCCTGCCAAGGCTACGGAATCCCGCAAATGAAGCGTACCGCTATACAACCGCAGATAGGCAAGGCGTTGGCTCTGGTTTGCGTACTCAACTTTGAACACAGTTCCGCACAATTCAGAGCTGTTCTGCCCGGCGGGTGATTGGAATGTATCTGTGACCGCTTCAATGAGTTGTCGGATTCCCAAGTTTACCTTGGCACTGCCATGATAGACCGGAAACAGAGAGACGCTTTGGATTCTCCTGTTTTCCTCCCGCAGAAGTTCTTCTTTGTCCATTGGTTCTCCGGCAATATATTTCTCCAACAATTCATCACAGTCCGCAATCACGGTATCCCAATTCTCCAGCCCCATGTTTTCCATGATGGATATATCCGGGGAAAGCTGCACGTTCTGCTTAATAATCATATTTGCGGAGAGCTTATCTCGGATAGACTGATACACACCTGGCAGGTCAATCCCGTCCTGGTCGATTTTGTTAATAAAGATAACAGTTGGGATTTTCATTACTTGCAGAGCATGAAACAGAATACGGGTCTGCGCCTGAACGCCGTCTTTTGCAGAAACAACCAAAATCGCTCCGTCAAGAATGGCAAGGGAGCGATAGACCTCCGCTAAGAAATCCATATGCCCAGGAGTATCCACAATGTTGACCTTACAATCGTGCCACTGAAAGGAAGTGACCGCCGTTTGAATGGTGATTCCACGCTGCCGCTCTAAAAACATGGTGTCCGTTCTCGTTGTTCCCTGATCCACACTGCCGGGCGCCTCGATTGCTCCGCTGGTATATAACAGGCTCTCCGTC